>JAZRMS010000084.1:0-6634 GCA_045647825.1 Christensenellaceae bacterium | reverse complement strand
CGTTTTGATACTCTTCAAGCTCTTGCTCTGTATAAATTCCCGTTGCAAGTTTTCTCTTTCTCTCTGCATACACGTCCGACCAGTCTTTAATAGAAACGCCCCTTGGTGGAATAGTTCCGCTCCACAAATGGCATCTAGTAATTCTGTTCGCGCTACCCAAAACTCGCATACCGATAGTGTAGTCAACTATAATACAGTCGTTAAAATGCGCGTCGTGTCTGTTTGTGAAAATACCGATATTTCCAGAAAGACCTTTCATTGTGCACTTGCAATAAATATTGTTACAAATTAGTTCGTAAATATGTCCGCCACGATCGCCACCAACGCAAAGCCCGTATTTTTTTCCGTTATGGAATGCTGTGTTTGTCAAAGTAAAGTGATGAGCATTGGTAATGCAAAAACAACTTGCAAGCCCCCTTCCGTCAATATCTCCACCTTTTATAAACAACCCCAAATTATCATAAACCGTTTGATCGTCGTTAAAAAGTGTTAGTGCAACGTAATCTTTATCCGACGCATATTCCAAAACGAATTCCATTTCCTTTACTGCAATAAGCCTTGCAGCAGGGTGCATATCTAATGAACATCTGTTTTTTATATACACCGTTTCAGAAATCTCGTAATCGCCTTTTGGAATGCACAAAATTCCATTTTCTGTTGCGTCTATCGCCCTTTGAATACGTGGCGAATCGCTAGTTTCCCCCTTTAACCTTGGGAAATCTTTTAGATTATTATCGTACATTTTTTCACCCACCTAAAAACTCATTAAAACTATGGCTACAATGCCTATTATAATTCCAATCACTTGCTTTTTATTTAGTTTATCCTTAAATAGCAAAACTCCCGAAACGGTAGATAAAATTATTGAAACCCCAGAATAGGTAGGAAAGAAAAACGTTCCGTCTATTACGGTCAAGGAATAATTATAAAGCCATTGAAATACTGAAAGAACAATTCCGACCATGCATATGCAAACATAAAGTTTAATCGGCATTTTCTCTTTTATAATAAGTCCTTTTTTCTTGTTTGATCGCACAGAGCACAAATAAATTATGGCACTAATTAAAAACGCACCCGCATAGCCTGCAGAAACTAAAGCCCCACGTTCTGCAGCAAAAGCCGACATATTGAAAATCTTTTGAACGATGGTTATTGCACCACTTGACAAGGCTGCTAATATGGAAAAAACAAACCATTTCTTTCCACCCGCGTTTCCACCCTTAACGTTGGCAACAAGCACTATAGCAACAATAGTCAACGCCACCCCAATTATTCTCCAAATAGACAACGGCTCGTTATAAAAAATAAAAGACACCGCAAGTGGCATAACCATGCTAAAATTAGCCATCATCACGCTCAAAGACACGTTGCCAATAGAAAGCGCTTCGGTATAAAAAAGCTGAAAGGAAACCGTGACCACGGCAATTGCCATAGCAAACAGCCAAACTTGATAAGAACACCCTATTGCGTTATACAAAAACAGCAACGACGCAACCAAGAATACACCTGTGTTATAAAAAATCATATCCGTGTGGCTTTTTAAGAATCGTTTTGATGCAAAACTTTGAACGGTAACTTTTGTCGTTGCCATAAATGCTAGCAAAACTATTAATAAGTAATCCATTTTATTTCCTCTCAAGCATTTTTGCTAAATATGATTGCTATTTTATTGTAGCACGCAAAAACAGCCAAAACAATGGGAATATAAATTTTTTCTTGACTATTATATGGACTTTCTTGACCTTTTGTGGTATAATTAACACACGATTTTGTTGGGAGATGAAAAAGTGGAAGACAATACTATGTATGAAAGGGCAACTAGCCTATATTTAGATAAAGACGTTGGAATGTATTATTGTGGCAAAAGAATAAAGACCATTAACCATACCTACGGTCCGGAAATTAGAAACCACTATCTTTTCGTTTTGGTAAACGAAGGAGAGGCGGAATTTTACCATAAAAACGGAACTATTTTTTTAAAAGCGCACGACCTTTTAGTTATGTGCCCTGGAGAAAAAATTTATTATAAAGCCAACACGCCTTGGAGTATTCAATGGGTCGGTTTATATGGACAAACCGTTGAAAGATATATGAAAATTCTTTCGATAAACGGCAACCAACCCGTTGTAAAAATAGAAAAATATTACGAAATGGAAAAAGTTTTGAGCGAACTTTACGACACTTCTAACGAAAGATACGAATATTCTTCTTGCAATCAAATCAGTTTGATATATAAGTTCTTTTCCATTCTACTAAAAAATTCCAGCCAAAAAGCCACTTGCGACGTTGCGGAAAGCGCAAAAAAAATTATCGACTACAACTTTAACAACGACATTTCAATAAAAAATATCGCTAAAAACTTATACGTAACAACAGAATATTTAACTAGAAAATTCACCGAAAAGTTTTCTATTTCACCAAAAGAATATTTGATAAACAAAAGAATAGCGCTTGCAAAAAAACTGCTTAAAGAAAGCAATGCAAGCGTTTTGGAAATATCAAATTCGGTGGGATATTTCGATCAGCTTTACTTTTCTAGAATATTTAAAAAAAGAGAGGGCGAGTCCCCCCTTTCATACCGAAAAAAATTTTGATTTTTAAAAACAAAAAAGTCTTAAAACCGTTATGGGTTTTAAGACTTTTATTTTTAGTTAAGTTTAAGCTTGAACGTCTGCTTCTTCTAAGTCCTTAGCGTTTTTAACAAATTCAAACTCTTCTTCTATTTCCTTTGAAGGCTTTTTGGTAAACTTTGAAACCACGTATATTACTAAAGAAGAGAGAATAAACGCAGGCAACAAGCAATATACGCCCCAAATTCCGCCTAGTGGGTTAAGAACTAATTTCCAGAAGAATACGACAGCCGTTCCCGTTACCATACCAGCGATAGCGCCAACGTAAGAAGTCTTTTTCCAGAATAATGAGAAGAGCATTAAAGGTCCAAACGTTGCACCAAAACCTGCCCAAGCAAACGATGTGATGCCGAAAATAGTGCTGTTAGAATCCCAAGCAATAGCCATTGAAATAATGGTTATAACTGCCATAGCAATTCTAGATGCCCACATAACTTGTTTGTCGGTTGCGTTCTTTTTGAATATACCGTGATAAATATTTTCTGCTATTGCAGAAGTAGAAATAAGTAGATATGAGTCAGAAGAACTTATTGATGCAGCCAAAATACCAGCGCAAGCAAAACCTGCTAAAATCGGTGGCAAGAACTTGGTTGCAAGGTCAATAAAGACGTTTTCTGCACCGGCATTAGAAGTGTAAGAAATATCTGCAAAACTACGACCAACTATACCGATAAATACTGCAACGGTCATTGCGATAAAGAGCCAAATGCAAGCAACACGGCGTGAACGTTTTAATTCCTTTCCAGAACGAATGCCCATAAAACGAAGTAAAACTTGTGGCATACCAAAGTATCCAAGTCCCCACGCAAGCGCAGAAAGAATACTTATAAACGAAAATCCTTGAGCATCGCCAAACCCACCTGCACCGTCTGGCGTAGAAGTTTCAAACAATGAGAAGAACCCGTCGATACTGCCAGCATTACCTATAACGTTTGCAATACCACCAGCGCTTACAACGGCAATTATTAAAATTACCGAAAGGGTTATTATCATAACGATTGCTTGCATAAAGTCAGATGCGCTCTCTGCAAGGAATCCACCCAAAATAGTGTATGCTAGCACGAATACAGCGGCAACAACCATCATAACGTGATAATCTAGGCCGAACAAGTTAACGAAAAGTTTTCCGCAAGATGCCAAACATTGCCCAGCGTATACCGTGAAGAATAGGGTTATAAACAAAGACGATATTGTCAAAATAACCTTGCTCTTTTCGTGGAAACGCTTTGAGAAAAATCCCGGAAGAGTAATTGCATCAACCTTAACGCTATAACTACGCAAACGGCGTGAAACGATAAGCCAGTTAAAATAAGTGCCGACAAACAAACCTATAGCCGTCCAACCAGCGTCTGCAATACCAGTCCAATAAGCAAGTCCAGGAAGTCCCATTAAAAGCCAGCCCGACATATCAGATGCTTCTGCAGAGAAAGCAGAAACCCATGGTCCTAAAGATCTTCCACCTAAAAAGTAGGTTTTACTATTCTTGTTTGCCCTTTTAGAAAAGTACAAACCTATAGCCACAACAGCGCCCATATAAAGCACCATTGAAAGCAAATGTTGCATTTGAGGAGTCATTAGTAAATCCATCCTTAAATTATTATTTGCGTTATATTATATCATAAAAGACTAGAGTTTTCAAGTTAATACACCTCAAAATGAAACTTTGCAGTAAATTTCCACACTTAAAACCCTTTATTTTTCATTTAAAATATTGTATAATAATCGTATGGCTAACTACAAAACCCTTTCAAAAGAAATTGAAAACTTAATAAAAAAAGATATTAAAGACGGCACTAGCCCCAAGTTTTATTGTGACGACTTGAAAGTTTTGCGCAGAAAAGATAACGCGCACGACAACCCTTCTATTTGGCGCACGGCGTTTATTAGGGATATTGATAAAATTATAAACTGCCCTTTTTATAATCGCTATGCAGACAAAACCCAAGTGTTTTCGCTTTATAAAACGACGATATTACAAGAAGAGCGTTGCACGTTCAGTTGGTTTCAAGAACGGCAAGAACTATCGGCAAAGCATTGAATCTTAACCTTGATTTAATAGAGGCAATTTCTTTAGGTCACGATATGGGGCACACCCCTTTTGGGCACACGGGCGAAAAGTTTTTAGATCAATTATACTGCGAACGCACGAATAGGCACTTTAACCACAATATTCACTCTATTAGAGTTTTGGATAAAATTTTTCCGCTTAATCTTTCCCTTCAAACGCTTGATGGAATTGCCTCACATAACGGCGAATTAGAACTTGAAGAATATAGACCTACTACCCTATCTAGTTTTGAAGAGTTTGATAAAAGAATTGAAAGTTGCTACATAGACTCTAAAAACGTGCTAAAAATGATTCCTTCTACGTTAGAAGGTGCAGTTATGCGAATTTCGGATATTATCGCATATCTTGGCAAAGATCGCCACGATGCAGAAAAAAGCCAACTTTTAGAAACCCTTCCTTTTGAAGATAACGGAATAGGGATTATTAATGCTGAAATAGTCAACAACTTAATCGTAAACATTATTGAAAACAGTTATAATAAACCGTATATCAAGATGGATAAAGAGTGTTTTGATGCGCTTAATAAGGCAAAAAAAGATAATTATAAAATTATTTATGAAGATAAATCTCACAATGAAAGCAACGCCGTTATCAAGCAAATGATGGAAGAAATTTATGACAAACTACTTGCCGACTTAAACGACGGCAACCTTTCTTCACCAATTTATACTCATCATATAGACTATATAAACAAGCCGTATTATAAGCGCGACGTTCCTTATATGGAAACGGAAAAAAACCAAATCGTAGTTGATTATATAGCATCAATGACAGACGACTATTTTATCGAACTGCACAAACACTTATTCCCAAATAGTTCCCTAGAACTAAAATACAAAGGATATTTTGAATAATTAAAAAAGCGTTAGAAAATTTCTAACGCTTTATTTTTTGTTCTTACCAATATTGTCTACTATATCGAAAAATAACCACAAAAGGCACACGACGTAGATTAAATACCCAATACACTTTAATCCTGTCCACAAAGCCAAGCCTAGCGACTTCCATCTATGGCGTTTCTTTATACTAGCATATTCTTTTTCTCTTTCGCTTTGCCCACAATATAAGTTTATTGCCCTTTCGGTAACAAAAGCCTTTCCGCATTTTTCGCAAATGTCGGCATCTTTATTTTGTTCGACTAAAATTATCTCATCACAGTTAGGACATTTTGCGTATATTTTTGTCATTTTCTTTCTTCCTAAATTTTATGTGTTTAATTATATCACTTTTTATCATTAATTGCAACAAAATAAAAAAATACTATAAACTAAAAAGCGTTAGAAATTTTCTAACGCTTTTTGATTTTTATATCAGGTAAATTTAAAGCCTAATATCGGTCATAGTGGAATTCTAATTTTTTAAAATTCTTTTATGTGTAAAATATATTTTGGATCTATTCTCTTATAAAACAAAATTTCCGCTTGAGGATCTGTTGTTTCACAATCCTTTCGGCCATCTTTTTCTCTATTGAAATAATGTTCCCTACCGCTTGTTGTCTTATAGTAACTATATGGCTTAAACATTTTTTTTAGCGACTCCACACCTGAATCTTTTTCGCACGACACATTCGCCGCATTTCTATCACAATAATAACGCTTTGTTTCAAACTCTTTATAAAGAAGTGATGCGTCTAAATATATTATAACAGGGTGCTTTATTGACCCATTGCTTATAAACCTTTGCAATACTTCTTCGTTAATATTTGTTATCGACAACGAAATACATTCCTTTTTTTTATCATATCTACAATAATCATTTCCTTCCCATTTAATTTCTCGATTATTAGACAATTCTATTCTAGACAGTAATCCATGCTTTTTAATAGACTTAATGTTGCACAAATCTGTGAAGTGTACCAAATATTTAATGTTTCTTCTTTCTAAAAAATTTTTTAGTTGTTCAACTTCTTTATCATCTAAGTCGGAGGCCAAGCGGT
>JAZRMS010000083.1:0-4825 GCA_045647825.1 Christensenellaceae bacterium | reverse complement strand
GCTGGTACGGTTGAATTAAAGAAAGCAATTTGTGACAAATTTGAAAAGGATAATAAACTTAAATATGATCCAGCGCAAATAGTTATTTCTTCTGGTGCAAAGAGTTCTTTATATCATGCGATTTGCGCTATTGTTGATGATGGCGACGAAGTTATTTTACCATCACCATTTTGGCTTACTTATCCAGAATTAATAAAGCTTGCAGGTGGTGTTTGCGTTTACGTTACTACTGAAAAGGAAAACGGATATAAAATGACGGCAACTCAATTTGAAGAAGCCATCACCGAAAAGACAAAATGTTTGATTTTGAACTCTCCAAACAACCCAACTGGTGCTGTTTATAGCGAGGCTGAAATTAAAGCAATAGCAAAAGTTGCAGAAGCGCACGGAATTTACGTTGTTTCTGACGAAATTTATGAAAAGCTTATTTATGAAGGAGAAAAACACTATTCAATCGCTCAATACAGCGAGTTTATGAAAGAACATACAATAATTATTAATGGTGTTAGTAAAACTTACGCAATGACCGGTTGGAGAATAGGTTATCTTGCAGCGCCACTTGCTATTGCAAAAGCAATTTCAAGTATGCAAAGTCACACAACTAGCAACGCTTGTTCAATATCTCAATATGCATCTACTACTGCAATCAGCGATCCTAAAGGCGAAGAATTTATTAAAGAAATGCAGAAAGTGTTTGATGAAAGAAGAGTTATGATGATTGAAATGCTAAAAGACGTTGAAGATATCGTTTGCATAACTCCAAAAGGTGCGTTCTACGTTTTTGTTAACGTTTCTAAATTGTATGGCAAGACTTTTGAAGGTCAAGTAATTGACGGATCATTGTCATTTGCAGACGCAGCTTTGAAAAAGGGTGTTGCATTAATTCCTGGTATAGCTTTTGGTAACGACGAATGTATTAGACTTTCTTATGCGATTTCAAAAGAAGATATCAAAGAAGGACTTGAAAGATTGATTGCGTTTATTGCAGAACTTAAATAATTTAAGTCGGGGGAAAACCCCGACTTTTCTTTTTTGTGCAAGAAAATATAAATTAATAGCAACAAATTTTAAAAAAGCTATTGAAATTTGGGGAAAAGTGTTATACAATATATACAGAAGATATATTTTAGGAGGAAAATATCTATGAAAATCATTTATGGACCCAAAGGAACAGGCAAAACCAAAGCTATTATCGATTGTGCAAACCAAATGCTTGAACAAGCAAAAGGGCACGTTATATTTATAACCGATACGAAAAGATATACTTACGACCTTAAATATCAAATAAGATTTTTAGACGTTACAGATTTTGACGTTCAAGGGGCAGATCGTTTCCGTGGATTCGTTAAAGGTATAGTTGCTGCAAACGGCGATAATGAATACGTATTTATTGATGGAATTGCAAGAATTGCAAATGAAAATCTTGCTGACTTAGGTGATATTTTTGCTGCAATGGATAAACTTGAAAAGGATTATGGCGTAAAATTCGTGGTTACTTGCAGTGCTGCTAAAGAAGATTTGCCAGACTTTGTATTAAAGTACGTTGAATAAGTTGCTTTTTGTATAAGAAATAGTGTAAAATATATGCTGGAATATAAAATATTCCAGCTTTATTTTTTTTAGGAGACAAATATGAAATTTTTAAGCACGAGAGGAAAGAGTTTTGCTGCTTGCGCTGCAAACGCAATATCTAAAGGTCTTGCAGATGACGGTGGATTATTCGTTCCAGAAACTTTTCCTGTTATCACTCAAACAGATCTTGCTAAAATGCAAGAAATGGACTATGCAGAACGTGCTGCAACCGTGCTTTCAAAATATCTTGAAGAGTACGATTTTAATGAACTACTAAATGCTTGTAAAAATGCGTATGCAAAGTTTGAAGATGCAGATGGCGCGCCACTTGTTAAAATAGACGATAATCTTTTTATAATGGAACTTTTTCACGGCCCAACTCTCGCGTTTAAGGACGTTGCGCTCACGCTTTTGCCTTATCTTTTAAGAAAAGGTGCTGACATTAGCGGGGTAAAAGAAAAAATACTTATTTTAGTTGCAACTAGTGGCGATACAGGTAAAGCGGCGCTTGAAGGGTTTAAGGATGCAGATGGCATTAAGATTATGGTTCTTTATCCAAGCGACGGCGTTAGTGATATGCAAAAAATGCAAATGTGCACTCAAGAAGGTGCTAACGTTAACGTTGTTGGCGTAATGGGTAACTTTGATGATTGCCAAACTGCAGTTAAAAATATTTTCGTTTCAAAGGAAATTAACGAAGACCTTCTTAAATCAAACGTTGTGCTATCAAGTGCTAACTCAATTAACTTTGGTAGACTTGCGCCACAAATTACTTATTATTTCTCTGCTTATTGCGACTTGCTTTCTAGCGGTGAGATTTCTATGGGTGATAACGTTGATTTTGTTGTTCCAACAGGTAACTTTGGTAATATCCTTGCAGGTTACTACGCTAAAAAGATGGGACTTCCTGTTGGGAAACTTATTTGCGCATCAAACGATAATAACGTTTTAACCGAGTTTTATACTTCTGGTACTTACGATGCAAATAGAGAATTTTTCAAAACAACCTCTCCATCTATGGATATATTAATTTCTAGCAATTTAGAGCGTTTGATTTTTGAACTTTCGGGGCGCGATTTCGAATTGACTGAAAAGAGAATGAAAGAACTTAAATCGCTTGGAAAATACTCTATCACTAAAGAAGAAAAAGATAAGTTGTATTCAGATTTCTTTGCTGACTTTACTAGTGAAGAAGAATGTGCAGAGAAGATTAGCGAGTTTTTTGAAGAGTATGGATACGTTGCAGATCCACATACTGCTGTTGCATTAGACGTTGCTGATAGTTATGCTAGCACAAAAAAGGAACAAAATCCTATAGTAGTTCTATCTACGGCAAGCCCTTATAAATTCCCGCACGACGTTTTGTGCGCAATTGAAGGAACTGCACCAGAAGACGCGTTTAAGTCTGCAATTAAACTAGAAGAAATATCGGCAGCACCTATTCCAAAGCAAATTAAAAACTTAAAGAATAAAGAACGCCGTTTCGTTAAAGTTATAGCAAAAGAACAAGTAGTTGATAACGTTTTTGACTTTATCAACGATTAATTTCAATAATATTTTAAGTAAGGTAATATATAATGGAAGATAAGAAGATTTTATTTAGCGCAATTCAACCAAGTGGAATTTTAACCATAGGCAACTATTTAGGTGCGTTAAGAAATTTTAAGAAGTTACAAGATGATTATAACGGTGTGTTTGCTATTGCAGACCTTCACACGTTAACTGTTAAACAAGATCCTGCTGTTTTACGCAAAAACACTTATGAACTTTGCGCGCTTTATTTGGCATGCGGGATTGATCCTGAAAAATCTATTTTGTTTGCGCAATCGCACGTTGCTGCGCATGCAGAACTTACTTGGATATTAAATACAGTTTGTTATCCGGGCGAATTATCAAGAATGACGCAGTTTAAGGATAAAAGCCTTAAGCATGAAGATAATATTAATATGGGGTTAATGGATTATCCTGTATTAATGGCTGCTGATATTTTGCTTTATCAAACGGAACTTGTTCCTATCGGTGCTGACCAAAAGCAACACCTAGAACTTGCACGCGATTTAGCAATTAGATTTAATAATAGATTTGGCGAAACTTTCAAAATTCCAGAAGGCTATATAGGAAAATCTGCCGCAAGAGTTATGAGTTTGGCTGAACCTGAAAGAAAAATGAGTAAGTCTGACGCTAACTTAAACGCGTTTATTTCTATGGATGATGACCCAGCGACTGTTTTAAGAAAGTTTAAGCGTGCGGTAACTGATAGTGATGATAAGATTATTTATTCACCAGAAAAACCAGGAATAAGCAATCTTTTGTCCATCTATTGTGCGTTTACCGACAAAACTTTTGAACAAGCAGAGAAAGAATTTGCCGGCAAAGGCTACGGCGACTTTAAGATTGCTGTTGGCGAAGTTGTTGCTGATAAAATAGAGCCTATTAGACAAGAGAAGAATAGATTATTGTCAAACAAAGATTATTTAGATGAAGTAATGAAAAATGGTGCTGAAAGGGCAGAAAGACTTGCTTATAGAACACTTAATAAAGTCTACAAAAAAGTCGGATTAGTGCCAAGAAAAAGAGGCTAAAATGTTCGGTTACGTTAAAACTGATTTCCCAAATCTTTACGTTAAGGATACCATCTTGTATAAATCAATGTATTGTGGTTTATGCAAGGGGATAGGTTGTGCTTGTGGGAATAAAGGAAGATTGCTTCTTAACTACGATTTAACTTTTTTGTCCGTTTTTTTGCATAACGTGATGGGGTTAGACGTTAAAATAGAAAAACAACGTTGCATAATACATCACGTTAAAAAACGCCCAGTTGCAGTTCCTGACGAATTAACAAAAAGAATTGGTGCGCTTAACGTTATTTTGGCTCATTATAAGCTTAATGATGACGTTATGGATAATGGCAAGGGAAGAATTGCTAGATCTTTTTTTAATTCATCATATAAAAAAGCTAAAAAGAGTGAGATAGAATTAGATAAAATCGTCAAAGAAAGATATGCCGAACTAGTTAGATACGAAAAAACTTGTGGTGATAGCGTTGATATGGCGTCAGATCCGTTTGGAAACTTGATGGTTGACGTAGTGAAAGTTTTGATGGGCGATTTATTTACTGAACCTATAAAAGAGATATCTTATAATCTTGGTAAATGGATATATTTAATCGACGCTTTGGATGATTTTAACAAAGATAAGAAAAAAGGAAACTTTAACGTTTTTATTAATAAATATCCATTCGTTAAAGATAAAG
>JAZRMS010000082.1:0-8932 GCA_045647825.1 Christensenellaceae bacterium | reverse complement strand
ATTCAAGCATCATTTAATAATACTCTTGTAACTATTACAGATATGCAAGGAAACACAGTTTCTTGGTCAAGTGCTGGTAGTTTAGGTTTTAAGGGTTCAAGAAAAAGCACACCATTTGCTGCACAACAAGCAGCAGAAGCAGCAGGTAAAGTTGCTAGAGAACAAGGTATGCGTCAAGTAGAAGTTTATGTTAAAGGCCCAGGTGCAGGTAGAGAATCTGCAATTAGAGCATTAACAAACTGCGATATGGAAGTTACTCTTATTCAAGACGTATCTCCAATTCCACACAACGGTTGCAGACCACCTAAAAAGCGTAGAGTATAACGGAGGAATAAAAAATGGCTAAATATACAGAATCTAAATGTCGTTTGTGCAGACGTGAGGGTGCAAAACTTTTCTTGAAAGGTGAAAGATGCTTTAAGGGTGTTTGTGCTTTCGAAAAAAGACCTGTTGCTCCTGGTCAACACGGTATGAGCAGAAAGAAAGTTTCTGAATACGGTTTACAACTTCGTGAAAAACAAAAATGCAAGAGAATTTACGGCGTACTTGAAGGTCAATTCAGAAAGTACTACGAAAAGGCTGATAGAATGAAAGGCATCACCGGTGAAAACATGCTTTCACTCTTGGAAAGAAGACTTGATAACGTTATCTTTAGAATGGGTATCGGTTCTTCTAGATCACAAGCTCGTCAACTTGTAACTCACGCACATTTCACCGTAAACGGCAAGAACGTTAACATTGCTTCTTACAACGTAAAAGTTGGAGACGTTATTGCAGTAAAAGAAACCAAGAAAGACAATAAATACTTCTCTGAAATTAAGCAGATGAAGGTTGCAAACATGCCAAAGTGGTTGGAATTCGATCCAGAAACCTTAACCGGTAAGATCATAGCTCTTCCTGTAAGAGAAGATATCGATATCCAAATCGCAGAACACATGATTGTCGAATTGTATTCTAAATAATTAAATAAAAAAATAAAAATTAATTTTCGATGGATTTTAGCGAGGGGAAAGTTCGTGTTTTCCACGCTCGGACAAGAATTCTTGCTAAAATCTATATCGGAACTATAGGAGGTTGTTTCTTATGATGGAAATTGAAATGCCGAAAATAGCAGTGGAAGAAAATGAAGATAGAAGTTACGCTAAAATCGTAGTAGAACCTTTGGAAAAAGGTTTTGGTCTTACGCTTGGTAACGCTTTAAGAAGAATTTTATTGTCTGCTCTTCCTGGTGTCGCTATTCAAAACATCAAGTTTTCGGAAGATTTAGGAATTAAGCACGAATTCACAGCAGTACCACTTGTAAAAGAAGACGTAACTGAAATTATTCTTAACTTAAAGTGCGTTGCAATCAAATCTACCTGCATGGACAAGGATTTTGTTAAGACGGTTAAACTCGTTAAAAATGGTCCAGCAGTAGTAAAAGCAGGCGATATCGCTTGTGATGCAGAACTTGAAATTCTTAACCCAGATCAATATATTTGTACTATTGATGAAGGTGGTAAGATTGATTTAGAACTTACTATCGGCAAGGGAAGAGGATATCAAGGCGCAAACGAACACAAGCTTGATATTATTGACAACATTGCAATCGACAGTATTTATACGCCAGTAAAGAAAGTTAGCTACAACGTTAACGCAACTCGCGTTGGACAAAGTGTTGACTTTGACAAATTAACTTTAGAAGTTTGGACGAACGGCGCGTTCTCTGGAAAAGAAATAGTTAGTTTGGCTGCAAAAATTATGGAAGAACATATCAGAATGTTCGTATCATTATCAGAACTTGGAAATATCGGTATTCTAGTTCAACGTGAAATCGATAGACAAACCAAGATTTTGGAAATGACTATTGAAGAAATGGATTTATCTGTACGTTCTTACAATTGCTTGAAGAGAGCAAACATCCACACGGTGGAAGATTTAACCAAAAAAACCGAAGACGATATGCTTAAAGTCCGCAACTTGGGCAAAAAATCTCTCGACGAAGTTATCTTCAAACTCGATAGTTACGGCTTAAAGTTAAAGGACAAGGAGGACTAAACAATGGAAAGGAAATTAGGCGTAAACGCTACACAAAGATTAGCGCTTATTAAAAACCAAGCATCCGCGCTCTTATGGCACGGCAAAATTGAAACTACCGAAGCAAGAGCTAAAGAAGTCGCAGCATACGTTGCTAAAATTATTACTCTTGCAGTAAATACTTACGCTGATACCGTTGAAAGCGAAGTAAAGGTTACCGAAAATGGTAAAGAAACTACTAAAACTCTCGTTAAGGACGGAGCTAAAAAACTTAACGCTAGAAGAAAGATCATGACTTTGGTTAACGATCTTCAAGAAGTTAAAGGCTTTAAGGAATCTAAGGCAGACTTCAAGAAGAGAGCTAATGCTGTAAAGTATCCACTTATCGAAAAGATCTTTGACGAATATGCACCAAAATATGCTGCTCGTAAAGAAGAAAAAGGCCAAGGTGGTGGATATACCAGAATGTATAAGCTCGGACCACGTAAGGGTGACGCTGCTGAAGTTGTTATCATCGAATTGGTAGACTAATTAGTTAAAAACAGCCGAAATTTATTCGGCTGTTTTTTATTTTAAAACACGTTATAAGTTGTTTTACGAAACACTACCGCGACTAAACGCAACTTTATTGTTAATAAAAGTTGAGCTAACGGCTTGCTTTTTGCGTTTATTATTGATATAATGATAATATAAATATTGTATAGGTGAAATTGTGCAGTCAAAAGGTAAAACGCTCTACGATTTAATGAGAGAGTCTGAAAATAAAGAAGAAGACGCTGCTTTTCCCGAAGAGTGGGAAGAAGAGCGCCTTAAAAGTTCTAAAGAAAAATATTTTGAATATTACGACGATATAAAACTTACTCCAAAGGATGATTGGTGATATAGTCGTCTTTTTCGTTTTGTTTTTTAAGATCCGTTTGCTTTGTGCAATCGGACTTTTTATTTTTAAATCTCCACTCTGCAATAAGAATAGAGCAAATTGACATAACTTCGTTAACAACGCCTGCTATTGAAAAGGCAATTATATTATAGAAAAACCATAGACCAGAAACAGGAAGTTTGAGCATTCTAATATTGTGTGGGTTTTCAATTCCATAAGCAACGGTTGATAAAATCTTTGCAATAATTGATATAATGCTTATTCCAACTGCAAGTGCTGTTGCAATCGTTAAATCGCTTGACCAACGCATAACTGCTAAAATAGATTTGTCCCAAGATAAAATTATGGAAATTATACCGGAAATTAAAGTTATTACAGAAAAAAGATAAATTAACTTTTTCGTTGGCTTTTTAAGTTTTACTTGCCTTATAAAAACAATGTTTCTAATCCAACCAACGGCTTCCATAACAACACCCGTATAAGCGCCCAAAAACAGGTATTGAATACCAAATAAAAAAGAGCCAAGGGTGTTAAAGGTAACGATTTTCCAATGCTTATTAAATTGTACTGCAACAAGGTTCATTCCAATAGCAATAAAACCTATAACTTGCACGAAAATATCAAACCACATAATACTTTTTAACCGAAAATTATTATATTATAATAAGCGAAAAATTGCAAGTAAAATAGTGATAGAAAAAACAAATAGAAAAATAGGCGTATTTTAATAAAAATTGTCAAAAATGATTGACAACTAAATAAAAATAATTTAATATAATATACGGAATGAATCTAGAGTAAAAAGAGTCTTTCCAAGCTATATAACGGACCACCCTAAAGGGTAAAGGCCATACGGACAGCCGGGTCCACTGCCGAAAAGTGGGAAACCACGTTATTGATTGAGTTAAAAGCTCAAATTTTATAAGTTGGTTACTTTATAACCGAAAATGCGTATACGTATATGCAGACTTGTGAAACGGTCAATAAAGAGTAGTAAAAGTTTTATTGCTATATAGACTCTAGTTACCAAATATGATTAATTCTCAAAGAACGAGTGTTTTTTTGAGCAGTTTTATTAGTTATTTCGCAAGTTAAAATTAACTTGCTTTTTTTATTTTAAAAATGTAAACAGAGGAAAACCAAATGGAAAACGTGAAAAACAAAGACAAGATTATTGAACTAATTAATCTTACTAGGCAATTTGATGATGGTGTTGTTGCTGTAGACGGAATTAATCTTTACGTTCGTAAAGGCGAATTTGTAACCTTTTTAGGGCCGTCTGGCTGTGGAAAAACCACAACGCTTAGAATGATTGCGGGATTTGATAAACCTAGTGATGGCAAGATTTTGTTGAATGGTGAGGATATTAGCGTTCTTCCACCGAACAAAAGACCAATAAACACGGTTTTCCAAAGATACGCCTTGTTTCCACACTTAAACGTTTTTGATAACATTGCGTTTGGTTTAAAACTAAAAAAGGTAAAAAATACTTACCAAGATAAAAACGGCGAAACGATAGAAAGAATAGAGAAACTTTCAAAGTCTGTTATTGCGCAAAAAGTTGAAAAGGCATTGAAGATGGTTGACCTTGAAGGTTTTGAAAAACGTAGTGTTTCCACTCTTTCAGGTGGTCAACAACAACGTGTTGCAATTGCAAGAGCTATTGTAAACGAGCCTAAAATTCTACTTCTTGATGAACCACTTGGCGCGCTTGACCTTAAAATGAGAAAGGATATGCAACTAGAATTAAAGGAAATGCACAAAAAACTTGGCATAACTTTTATTTACGTTACTCACGATCAAGAAGAGGCGCTCACTATGAGCGATACCATAGTCGTTATGAAGGACGGTGTTATCCAACAAATAGGAACGCCAACCGATATTTATAACGAACCAAAGAACTCTTTCGTCGCAGACTTTATAGGCGAAAGCAATATCTTTAGCGGAACGATGGTTGGTGATAAGAAAGTTAGATTTATCGGTCACAACTTTGACTGCGTTGATGATTTTGCAAAGAATGAAAAGGTTGACGTTGTAGTTAGACCAGAAGACGTGACGCTTTTAGACGTTGGCGAAGGACAAGTGGACGGAAAAATCGTTAGTTCGATTTTTAAGGGTGTCCATTACGAAATGGTTATGATGGTTGGAAAGACCGAAATAGTTGCTCAAAGCACAAAAGAAAGAAAGGTTGGGGAAAAGGTTAGTTTAAGTATTCGCCCTGATGAAATACACATAATGGCTAAAGAATTTTCAACCAACAAATATGATGGTTATATCACCAAGAAAAATACCGTATGCTTTGGTGACGGCGAGTTTGAGTGTGACGTAACGCAATTATATCCAGGGTCTTTTGTTGATGAAGAGGGTTATTTGATAACCGTAGACGGCGAAAAAATCGATTTAACCGACGTTGACGTTAACGTTGAAGTAGGACTTAAGGATATTGAAATTAGCGACGAGCAAGAAGCTGGTGGCGCTATGGGTAATATCGTTTCTATTATTTATAAAGGCGACCACTATCAACTTATTGTTAGAACGGAAGAAAATGAAGAAGACTTCGTTTTAGACACCGAATATACTTGGAACGAAAACGACTACGTTAGTATTATAATTCCTAAAGAGAAGATAAAATTATCCTTAAAAGAGGAGACCAAGAGATATGATCAAAGCAAAGAAAACGAATAACGCATGGGGTGAAACGATAGAAAACAAGCGTTCTTTTCGCCTAGCGTTTTCTAGAAGACAACTATGCATTCCGTATGGTGTTTTCTTGGCTATGTTCGTTGTGTTGCCATTACTCTTAATAGTGATGCAAGCTTTTGCTGATAGCAACGGAACGTTCACGTTTTCTAACTTCGTAAGGTTTTTCTCAAGTGCAACGACTTTAACAACACTAGTCGTAAGTATATTAATAGGCCTAGCAACAACGCTAATTTGCATTATTTTAGCCTATCCTGTTGCATACATTTTGGCGCATAGCAAATTAAACAGAGGCGGAACAATGCTTTTGCTTATTATAATGCCTATGTGGATAAACTTTGTTCTTCGTGCAATGGCAATGAAGGATTTACTAACGCTTATAGGTGTTTTTGGACTTAATAATTACGTTAACGTTGTTATCGGTATGGTGTATGACTATTTGCCGTTTATGATTTTACCTATTTATACCGTGCTTTCAAGAATGGACAAAAGTTATATAGAGGCAGGAAAGGATTTAGGTGCTAGTTCGTTTAAGACGTTCACCAAAGTAACTCTTCCACTTTCAATGCCGGGAATAGCAAGTGGTATAACTATGGTGTTTATGCCAACTATGACTTGCTACGTTATTTCAGACACCTTTGGTAACGGACTTATAACCATAATCGGTAAACTTATTGACGAGCAGTTTACGACCTTCCAGAACTGGAATTTAGGCTCTGCAATGGCAATGGTGTTACTTGTCGTAATGTTTGTTTCAATGTGGGTTACGGGTGCGTTTAAGAGCGAAGATACAAGGGGGACTAACTTATAATGAGAAAGTTTTTACAAGTATTTTACGTTGCTCTTATTCTATTGTTTTTGTATGCGCCTATATTTACCCTTGTGGTTTATAGTTTTGTAGATACACCTATCGTAAATATAGAAGAAGCTATAAGAATAGGTTTTTCACTAGAGCTTTATAAAAAGTTGTTTGCAGACGCTGCGTTAATGAAGATTGTGTGGGACACGTTACTTCTTGCTTTTATCGTTGCGCTAATAGCGACCTTGCTTGGTGTTTTTGGTGCTATAGGTATGTTTTACAGCAAAGGAAAACTAGGTAAAGGCGTTGCGGCGGCATCAAGAATTCCAGTAATAAATGCAGAAATAGTTACTGCAGTTTCGCTAGTTTTAGTGTTTGCGTTCGTGTTTACCGAAAGCCGTTCTTATTTTTCAATGGTTGTAGGACACTTGGTTATAACAACGCCTTTCGTGGTGCTTTCAGTTATGCCTAAATTAAAACAGATGGATGGAAGTTTATACGAGGCTGCGCTAGACCTTGGCGCATCACCGTTTACGGCGTTATTTAAGGTTGTTATACCAGAAATCTTGCCGGGTATTATAAGTGGCTTTATGATGGCTATAACGCTCTCTTTGGACGATTATATTATATCTGCATACACAAAGCCTGCTGGTTTTGACACTATATCAACTTACGTTTACGGCGCTATGGCAAAATCAAACGCAAATTCTTCCTTGCCAGCTTTAAGGGCGCTTTCTGCAATAATATTCATTGCGATAATCTTGATCGTTTTGATTAAGAATTTCGCTTCTAGAAAGAAGGAGGCGTAATATGAAAAAATTGTTATCATTAATCGTATCAATTTTAGTTTTTGCCCTTTCTTTTGGTGTGGTTGGCTGTGGTGACAACGATAATTCAACAGACGGAACGGTTTTAAGGATTTGTAACTGCGAAGACTATATAGACGAAGAACTTTTGACTGAGTTTGAAGAAGAAACGGGGATTACCGTTCAATATTCAACTTATGGAACAAACGAAAATCTTTATAACGAATTAGTAATAAACCCAAACAGCTACGATTTGGTTGTTCCTTCTGAATATATGATTCAAAAGCTTGCAACCGAAGGCAGAATTCAAAAGCTTGACCAAACAAAACTTACGGGATATAACGAAAAACTTTCTAGTTTTATTAAAGAAAAACTAGATGCTATACAGTTTACCGTTAAAGATGGGGTAGACAAAGGACAAGACGTTTCCCTTTCTGAATATTTAGTAGGCTATATGTGGGGAACAATGGGCTGGGTTTATAATACCGACAACGTTGACGCTAGTGACGTTAAAAGTTGGCACGGAGTTTTTGAAAACCCAGACCTAAACAAAAAAATGACCATAAAAGACTCTGTTAGAGATAGTTATTTAGTAGGGCTTGCAATGGTTTATGAAGAAGAACTTCGCGCGGCAAACACAAACGAAAAAATCACCGAAATACTTAATCGCGTGGATAGTGACGCAATTAGCAAAGTAGGAAAAATGATTAACAGCGTAAAACATCAACTATACGGCTTTGAAGTGGATAGCGGAAAGAACGATATAGTTTTAGGAAATATTGATGCTTACGTTGCTTGGAGTGGCGATGCGGCTTATGCGATAGACGTTGCGGCAGGCGAAGTTGAAGATGACGACGGAACGTTTGTTGAAAACACTAGAAATTTAAGTTATTATATTCCGGATGAAGGAAGTAACATTTGGTTTGACGGATTGTGTATGCCTTCTGGAAGCACTAATTACGACGCAGTTTATAAGTTTTTAGAGTTTATTTCTAGAGAAGAAAACGTAATTAGAAACATGGACTATATAGGATATACTAGTGTTCTTGGTGGCGATCAGTTGTTTGATGAAATAGTGCTTGGATGGTTTGATGAAAGCGAAGACCTTGAAGATGGCGAAGGAATAACCGTTGATTTGAGCTATTATTTTGGTCAAGGTGATTATTCGGTTGTAGTTTCAGAAGAGGGTTACGGTCGTCTTATGGCGCAATATCCTACAAAAGAGATTGCCGATAGATGCGCAATTATGAGTTTTTTCCCTAACGAAGCACTTATGGAAATAAACGACATGTGGGAACAGGTTAAAGGAGAAACTTTCCCCGTTTGGGTTTTGATTTTAACTGCTGTTTTAGTTGTTTTGATTTCAGTTTCCTTGGTTCTTGCAAGAAATAAAGAAAAATTGAGTTGGATAAGATTGCCACAAAGAAAATCTTATGCAGAAAGAAAGGGACTAACGTTAATAAAAAGCGAAGACGTTTCTAATAATTAAATCATTTAATAAAAAACGCCCGAATTTTCGGGCGTTTTTAGTTTGCAGTTTTTTTAATAATCCCAAGAGGGAATGTATTTTTCGCTTGCGCTCTTTTGGTCTTGATAATACATTTTGTCTATTCCAAGTGAAATAGCGTAATCCAAGACGGTGGAATATTCTCTTTTGCTAATAGGTCTTTGTAGTTCTGGGAAATTGCTTATGTTTCCAAATGGGGTGTATTGAAGTCGGATCGTAGGCAT
>JAZRMS010000081.1:0-1788 GCA_045647825.1 Christensenellaceae bacterium | reverse complement strand
TTTGGTGTACCTGGTTGGATAGTTATTGTAGCCCTTGCGATTATAACTGCGTTGTATCTTTTCTTTGGTGGATATTTTGCAACTGCGCTTTCAGATTTTGTTCAAGGTATCGTAATGCTTGTTGGCGTTGTTTTGATGGTGTTCTTTTTCCTAAACAGCAACCAAGTAAATTGGGATATATCAAAATTAAACTGGTTTACTTTCAATAGTGAAAATACAGGATTATACGGGGATACAATTTCCTTAATTTCATTAATACTTTTAACTTCGTTTGGCGTTTGGGCATTGCCACAAACCATACACAAATATCACGCGCTTCGCGACAAGAAAGGTATTAATCAAGGTATGATAGTTAGCACGCTTTTTGCTTTAATTATCGGTTTTGGTGCTTACTTTATCGGTGGATTAAGTGGTTTGTTTAGTGCAGAACTTGGAACAAATATAGGAACGGATAATGCAATTCCCATTATGCTCAACTTGGTTATTCCAGCAGGTGTTATGGGGGTAGTTGCCGTATTAATTTTATCTGCAAGTATGTCAACACTTTCTTCAGTTTCACTTGCAAGTGCATCGGTAGTTGCGATTGATATATATAAAGGCAATATAAATAAAAATGCAAGTGATAAAAAAGTAAACGTATTAATGAAATCTTTGTGCATAGTGTTCGTTGCGATTTCCGTTATCTTGGCTATACTAAATGCGGAATTTAAACTTTCTGCAATAGCATACCTAATGGGAATAAGTTGGGGAACACTTGCAGGTTGTTTTATAGGACCATACGTTTTAGGTGTGGTTTGGAAAAAGGTTACAAGACCTGCCGTTTGGATTTCTATTGTTGGATCTTTAGTTTTAACAGTCGCATTAATTTTGATTTTAGGTATTGATAAGGCTGGGGCAGGCAGTTCATTTGGTTTGATAATCCAAAAAGGTGTGGAAAGTTCACCACTTATCGGTGTTATTTGCATGATTTATTCAATGATTTCAACTTTTGTGGTTAGTTTATTTACAAAAGCGCCATCAAAAGAGATTATTGAAGATGCTTTTAATAAAGAAATAGAAAATGCTATTATATAAAGGTGCAAAATGATTTGGTCTAAGGAAGAAACATTAAGTAGAGAAGAACTGGAAAAAATTCAGTTGGAAAGATTGCAAGAAACCGTGTCTAGGGTTTACGACAAAGTCCCCGCTTATAGAGCGAAAATGGATGCAGTTGGTATTAAGCCTAGCGACGTAAAATCGCTTGCTGATTTGTCTAAACTGCCGTTCGTTACAAAACAAGATATGCGCGATAACTATCCGTTTGGTTTGTTTGCAGTCCCAAAGTCGGAATTGGTTAGAATTCATGCATCAAGTGGAACGACTGGCAAACCAACCGTTGTTGGATATACGGAAAACGACTTAAAGACGTGGACCGAATGCGTTTCAAGAATTGCATGTATGGGTGGCGCATCAAAAGATGACGTTGCACAAATTTGTTTTGGATACGGAATGTTTACGGGGGCTCTTGGGCTTCACTATGGTTTAGAAAATATTGGCTCTGCAATAGTTCCTTCTTCAACGGGTAATTCTGAAAAACAAATAATGTATATGAAGGATTTTGAAACCACTTTGCTTGTTGCAACGCCATCTTATGCTTTAAGACTTGCAGAAGTTGCAAATGAAATTGGTGTTAATCCAAAAACCGACCTAAAAATAAGAATTGCTCTTGTTGGTAGTGAACTTTTAACTGATGCTATGAGAGAAGAAATGCATAAAGCGTGGGGAGAACACGTTTTGGTTACTTCTAAC
>JAZRMS010000080.1:0-2694 GCA_045647825.1 Christensenellaceae bacterium | reverse complement strand
AAAGACTCTTCAACCTATAGGTGAAGGCATATATGAAATAACTCTCGACGAAAATAATAAAGCAGAAATCATAGACGGGCAACATAGATTTGAAGGAATTAAACGTTCAAACTTGAAAGATATTTACTTACCGATAGTAGTTATGTTTAATTTGAATGATTCAGAAAAGGCTTATATTTTTTCAACGATTAATAATAATCAAGCAAAAGTAGATAAATCCTTAATATATGATTTATTTGGCGTTGCAAAAGAAAGAAGCCCATATAAAACATGCCATGAGATTGCTAGAATGCTAAACACAGATCCTGAATCTCCGTATTGTGGAAAAATAAAAATGCTTGAAAAACGCCAATCAGAGGATGAAACTCTTTCACAGGGAACATTTGTAACGCACTTATTAAAACTAATCACCTCTAATGCGAATAAAGATACTGTTGACAGTAAAAATGATGAAAACTTAAATGATAATCAAAATTTTGTTTTCCGTAAATATTATATAGATGAAAAAGATGCGGTAATTGCTAAAATTTTAATAAACTATTTTCAAGCAGCAAAAGATATTTTTATACAAGAATGGGTTGATGATTCGTATATATTAACAAAAACTACAGGTTACTCTGCTCTTATACGTGCGTTAAAAATATTAGTTCCTTATGGTGAACAAATTGGAGATTTATCTAAAGACTTGTTTAAACAAATCTTTGTAAAAGTTAAAACAGTTCTAAGTAATGAGGATAAAACTTTAACGTCGGAATTTTTTCCTTCTGGTGCTGTTGGTGAAAAAGCACTTGCGGATTATATAACTAAAGCTATTAACGATTAAGGTAGTTTTACGTTTCACACGCTCCGCCAAAATAATAAAAGGGTAGAAAAAATCTACCCTTTTTTATTTTAAAATTTTCTAAAAAACTTTTCAAATATGACAAATATTGTCATTAACCATTATTATAATGATGTTAAAAAAAGGATAAAAATGGTAAAAAGCATTATGAAAAATTATAAACTTCAAAGATACGAAAGATTGAACGAAAAAAGCGAAAAAGAGAACAACTCTTCCAATCAAAATGAAAAAAAACCAAGCAAATTTAAAACTTTCATTAAAGCAGTTGGTTGGACAATAGTTATAAATGAAATTGAGAAATCATTTAGGAAAAAATAATTGGCACTTACAATTTGGATTTCACGTCTAACTCTCCGCCAATTTTAAGCACGATATCGTTTTTTAACTTTAATCGTGCTTTTTTTGTGCAAAAATTCAGCTTAAAAACGAATAATTTTACACTTATTCAACAAAATTTGCAAAAATATCCAAAAAAGCTAGCAAACACAATATATTGTGGTATGGATAAAAAATTTTTACAAAATATTGAAATAAACCATTGACAAAGGGAATATAATGTGGTATATTAGTAACGCTCACTATAAAAAAGAAATTTTACGGAGGAAAGGAAATGTTTCAAGTAAGAAAAAGAGATGGAAAGTTAGTTGAATTTGATATGTCAAAGATCACAACTGCACTTTCAAAAGCATTCAATGCAAGACAAATCGATTATACGGCAGACATATTAAATATGCTTGCGCTTCGTGTAACTGCAGATTTTGGAAAGAAAATCAAAGACAACGTTATCAACGTGGAAGATATTCAAGACAGCGCCGAAGTTGTTTTGATTCAAGCAGGTTACGTTGATATTGCAAAGAGCTATATTCTTTATCGTAAACAAAGAGAAAAAGTTCGTAATATCGGTTCTACTCTCGTTGACTACAAAAAGGTTGTTGACGATTATTTAAAGGTTGCCGACTGGCGTGTTAAGGAAAACTCAACCGTTACTTATTCAGTTGGTGGTCTTATTCTTTCAAACAGCGGTGCAGTTACTGCAAACTATTGGCTAAGCGAAGTTTATGACGAAGAAATTGGCGAAGCACACAGAAACGCAGATATCCACATTCACGACCTTTCAATGCTCACCGGCTACTGCGCAGGTTGGTCACTCCGTCAACTTATTAAGGAAGGTTTGGGTGGTGTTCCAGGAAAGATCACTTCTTCACCAGCAAGCCACTTGTCAACACTTTGTAACCAAATGGTTAACTTCCTTGGCATAATGCAAAACGAATGGGCAGGTGCGCAAGCGTTCTCATCTTTCGACACCTATCTTGCTCCTTTCGTTAAGGTTGATAACCTTACTTATAAAGAAGTTAAGCAATGCATTCAATCATTCATCTACGGCGTAAACACTCCATCAAGATGGGGTACTCAATCACCATTTACCAACATTACTCTTGACTGGGTAGTGCCAAACGACCTTGCTGAAATGAACGCACTCGTTGGCGGAAAGGAACTGGACTTTAAGTATAAAGACTGCGTAGAAGAAATGTCAATGGTAAACAAAGCGTTTATCGAAATCATGATAGAAGGTGACGCAAACGGCAGAGGATTCCAATATCCAATCCCAACCTATTCAATCACTTCTAACTTCGACTGGTCAGAAACTGAAAACAACAAGTTGTTGTTTGAAATGACTGCTAAATACGGCACACCATACTTCAGCAACTATATCAACAACGATATGGAACCAAGCGACGTTCGTTCAATGTGCTGTCGTCTAAGACTTGACCTAAGAGAACTCCGCAAAAAGTCTGGTGGTTTCTTCGGTAGTGGTGAAAGCACCGGTTCTATCGGCGTTGTAACCATCAACA
>JAZRMS010000079.1:0-9895 GCA_045647825.1 Christensenellaceae bacterium | reverse complement strand
AACGCACACTTATCAGCATTGCGCAATCTATTCAGCTTGTACCCTATTGATAAATTAGAAATGCTTTCTAAAAGCCTTTCTTCATTATCAAGCACACCTTTAAGCAATTCGTTTGCAAATTCTTTGTCTAAATCATTAAGCTCTTTAGTTAAAACGACAAAAAGCCCTTCATCATCAGGATTGAAGAGCCTTGAAAATAAGTATTTAAAAACAGTTTCTCTTGCTTGACTTCTCATACTAGCCTACTTTCTTATTGTTTTTCTTCTGTGGGAACGACTTGTTCTTTGCGAACGTCGTCAAAAGACACGCCCTTAATGGCAACGTTAACGCTTGCAATATGATATTCGGTCATAGACTCAACGTTATGTCTAACAGCCTCTTGAATCTTAAACGCAGTTTCTGAAACGTTTTGCATAAAGTGCGTTTTAACAGACACGTCAACAACAACGCCTTCTTTTTCAAACGCAACGCTAATTGCACTTTTCGTAGCAGGAATGCAAGGCGTTATTGAATAAAGCTCAACGTTTGGAATTTCCTTCAACGCAAGATAAACTATATCGCTAACTATATCTTTGCCGTAAACAATTTTGCCTTCTTTCTTATTGACTGGTACTTTCTTAAAACTAGCCATGTTTCCACCTAATAAATATTTGATATATTTATTGTACCATAAATAATTAATTTTGCATAGTGTTTTTATGAAATTGGTATAATTTTTACGTTTTCAGGTGCAATTCCCGTTTCTTCTGACACAATAGTGTAAATTTTTATTGCGTCGTCTGTGGTTAATTCCGAAGATTTTGCGATAACGTTAACACTTTCCGACTCTAAACCCATAACAACAACTGCATCTTCAAAGCCATAAGCTTTAATCAAGCTTTCAAGCAACAATTCTTTTTCGGTAATACTTGTCAAATCAATCTTCATTGACAAAGCTTCTGCGCGCTCTGGACTGTTATTTTCTGCAGTTTCAATTATTTGGTCAAGTTGAAGCAGTTCTTCGTTTCTTGTAGTAAGTCTTTCACTTCTGTATTGACTAAAATAATTTGCAGAAGTTACTATTGAAGTGTCTTCAATACTAGTTCCCGTAGTCAAAATAAAATTGAATACGGCCGTGACTGCAAGTAGCGCAATCATGCAAGATAATACTACGATTTTTCTCTTTTTGCTCATTTTGTATATCTCCTTATTTCATTTTTAAAATTTCAATTTGATTTAAGTCTATATCCAACAAAGAAATAGTCGCTTGTTGCAATTTTGATCGCACGGAAATATTAGATGCGCCTTCTGCAACGATTAAAACACCTGTAATTTCAGGATATAATTCCTTTAACACAACCGTTTTGCCATTTACTATAATAGGCGTTGTTTCAGTTTCTTTTCCATTTGCGCTTTCATTAACGATGGTTTTATTAGCTAAAATAGTCTGCATTCCCGATTCCACGTTAATAATTACAGACACCCTTCCAGCCCCTTCAACTTGACTTAACGTTTTGGATAATTTCTCTTCTAACCGACTAACGTATTCGTTAACGTTATCAACTTTTATATTTGCGTTATCAGTTTTATAACTTAAGTTAAAAAACAATAATAAAACCACGGATAATATAAGTATGATTGCTATTTGAGTTTTTTTGTTACTTTTAATTTTTTCAACAATTCCTTTTATACTCATCATGATATTAGCAAACAAAAACGACCTCCTTATTTACTAATAAGCATTGTGATATACTTTCAATCGCTAGTTCGATATTATTTATATGTTCATTGTCCATGCAATTATCCCCGTTTTGCAAATAAATTTTAATTTTTTTTATATTAATTTCACCCTGTCCCAAATAATCAAATTCTATTAAGACCTTTTCGCAGAAAACACCATAATTATTTAATATTTTGACACACAAATTTTCATTATTTTTAACTTTTCTTTCAGCAAAAATATACAAAAAATCCTCTTGATAAGTAATTTCTTCGTTAACGTTAAAATCGTTTGTATCAAAACTAACGTTTTTAAGATTAGCAAGTGGACTTATTACCACAAAAACCAACAAAAAAGATGATATTCCTATAATGTATTTACTTGTTTTTCCATTTGGAAAAATTAGCGAAAATATTGTAATAAGCACAGAAACTATCGCAATAGATAAAACCCAACTTTTCATATCAAAATACAGTATTAGCAGTTAAAGTCATTAGTAAAATACTTATAAAAAATATAAACCCAACCATCAAAGTTATTGCGATTAAATAAGAAATGCATTTAGAAATAGACGTGCAAAAAGAAGAAATTGTTCCATTTCCTATGGTTTCTGTAATTCCAGCAGTAAACTTTAATAAAAAAGAAAAAATTGCCATAGAAATAACCGGCGAAACCACAGTATAAAACAATATAAACACGCAAACAATTCCCAAAGAATTCTTTATCAACACACTTCCCGCCATCATTATTTCAAGCCCACCACTTAAAAAGCCACCTATTAACGGAACAGAATTAGAAATTGCATATTTAAATGCTTTAATAGAGATTCCATCATAAGTTGATGCAGTAATACCTTGTACGGTTAAAAAAATACTAAATATCGTTATCGTTAAACCTATTAGCCATTTTATTATTGATTGAAAAAATTCCATCAACCTATTAAGTTTTATTTTATCAGACAAATTTGAAATTATCGTAAAAACTATTAAAACACCAATTATAGGAAGAATTATTGAGTTAACCAAACCAATAGTTCCGTTTGATAAAAATGCAACTATTGGCGAATAAATTCCTGCCGATATTTTTCCACCAGAAGAAACCATTAACGTCAACATTATGGGTGACATAATCGAATTGATTTTTGCTATATTTTCAATAGTGTTTTTCACGATATTAAAAAATGATATAATATGCCTGCCAAGTAAAACACAAACAGTTAAAACGCAAACTAAATTTATAACGTTTAACACACCACCAGACAAAGAATCGCTGTTAATGTTCTTAATTAAAACGTAGAAAATGCCAATAATTATAACGCTTATAATAGTTGGTATTGCCCTATACGCTTCGTTTGCTAAAAGCATTAAAGAATATTCTAAAACGTTGTCAATTCCATAATTATATTCGCCATTTAACACGTCGTATATCATTTGAATAAAGTCAACGTTATCAGGCATATCTTCTAATGACGACAACAACTCTTCTAGTTCTGTTAGGTCAATATTTTCAAGTTGTTCTTTTATATTGTCTTTAAGCTGATCAGCACTTGCAGTAATTTTCCCTGAACTTAAAAAAGAACAACAAAATAATATCGTAATTATTGAGATTATACTTACAACAAATTTTTTCAAGACAGCAACCCTTTAATCAAATTAATTACCGCATAGAAAATCGGCAACGAAACTGAAAATATGACTACTTTACCAACAAACAAAAGCTTGTCCGATAAGCTTTTTAACCCAAAATCATTAACCGTATCTGCACCAAATTCAACCAAATACCCTATTAAAGAAATCTTAATTATAATCCTAAAAAATTCATAATCAATTCCCGTTAAAGCAATTATTTCATTAATGAAATTGTAACTTTTTGCAATATAATCAAATGCAAAAAAAACTAATACAACACCTGCACAAATTGTTGCAAGCATTGCCATTTCAGAATTTATACTTTTAAGATAAACGATTATAATTGCAAAAATTAAAACTAGAACAACTAATTTTTCCATTTAATACAGATAAAACATATTTTTAATATTTTCAAACAACTCGCTAATCATATTAATAACTAATGTAAGCACAATAACTAGCCCTGCAATGGCAACCAAAGTTGCAATGTCATCTCTATCACTCTTTTTTAAGACTTGCGTTATAACAGTTATCAATATTCCTATCGCAGCAATTTTGAATATAATATCAACGTTCATATAATCGCACCTAAATTATAATAATCAAAACTATTAAACCTATTAAAATACCCATTTTTATATATAAAGTGTTATATTTTTTATATTCTTCTTGTGTTATAACAAGATTTTCTTGCAAGTATTCACTAACGCTTTTCAAATATTCCATTTGAGATGCCTTGTCGCTTGTTCCTATATTACTAACGTATTCATTAAAAAATGTTTGCTCATCTTTTTTTAATAAACTTTTATCTTCATTAATTTCTTTGTTGTAAAATTTGCTTTTAAGCTTATTTAAAAAAACGGAATTACTTTTCATTTCATCAATTATATTAAAAAGTGTTTTCTGCCCAAACCCTACTTCTTTTATAAGCAACTTATTAAAACTTAAAAAATCATTATAAAAGTCTTTTCTCTCCTTATATTTTGATGCCAAAAACACACTTAATAAAACGCATAATATAAATGCTACTATCCCTAACAATAATCGCATATTAAATTAAAATCCTTGCCATATACACTTTTTATTCTGCCTGGCGAACCTTCCCCATAGAGCAGAACGTAAATATCAAACACCCCAGAAATAAATTCATTTTTATTTTTTATACTTTCAATATTATCACTATGACAACTCGCAATAATTTTAATCCCACTATTTACTGCCTTTTCAACACAAATCCAGTCTTCATATCCGCATAATTCATCTGTAACAATAATTTCTGGTGACATTGATCTAAGTCCCATTTCAAAAGCGTAAGTCTTGTCCGAATTTCTAATGACGTCTATATTTTCGCCCGTAACCATAGAAAACTCACATCTTTCATCAATCAACAAAATATTTCCACAGTTAATAGCGTTTAATTTTTTTGTCACGTCCTTTAACATTGTCGTTTTTCCGTAAAAGGGCGGAGAGATTATTAAAGTGTTTTTAACGTTTCCATTAGAAAAAACGTACTTAAATATCCCATTTGAGGCGTCGTTAATTTCATGAGGTATTCTAACGTTAAGTGAGTTAATGTTTTTTATAGTGATAATTTTCCCATTATCAATCACGCAATCCCCTGCTAAACCAATTCTTATTCCTTCTTTTGTTGTAACGTATCCGCTTTTAATCTTGTCATTATATGCGTAAATTGACTTTTCGGTAATCACAGACAAAATTTCAGTTATATAATCTTTCAAGCAGATTATTGCTTGTCCATTAATCCCAACTTTACCATTTTCTAGCAAATATAATTTTTCGTTGTTATAATTAATTTTAATAGGATAACCAACCCTAAACCTTATTTCAGTCAATTTGTTTATATTAAGTTTTTCTATAATTCTTTTAATATTTTCTGGCAAAAAATCAAAATTCATATATTTATATATATTCAAATTAATTTTTTATAGAACAAAAAAAGCCTTGTCAAAAGACAAGACTTTTTATTTTGTTAAATTTAATTATTTATCGGTATTGCCAAGCATTTCAGCAATTGAAATTCCTTGGTCGCAACCATTATCGTCCTTCCATTCACGAAGTTCGATATCATCAGATTCTTCCTTTACTTTTGCTTTTCTGCCCTTTGCAGGTTTAGCTTCTTCAGTCTTTTCTGGCTTTGGAAGTTCTGGAAGTAAAGCTTTAATAGAAAGATTCATTTTTTCCTTTTCTGGATTAATATCTAAAATCTTTGCTTCGATTTCTTGACCAACTTGAAGAGCTGCAACAGGATTTTCAAGCCATTCGTTAGAAATTTGAGAAACGTGAACTAAACCATCAATACCTTTTTCAACTTCAACGAAAGCACCAAAATCAACAAGTCTAACAACTTTACCTTTAATAACGTCGCCAACGTTGTATTTTTCAGCAACAGTTTCCCATGGTTTTGGTTGTAATTGCTTATAACCAACAGAAACTCTCTTTGCTTCTTGATCAATCTTCAAAATCTTAAATTCGGTTTGCTTGCCGATTTCTAATACTTCTGCACAATCTTTGCAACCAGTCCAGCTGAGATCTGAAATATGAGCAAGACAATCAAATCCATTAACGTCGATAAATGCGCCAAATGCAGCAAATCTAACAGGTGTGCCTAAAACAACGTCACCCTCTTGAATACTGCCAAAGAATTCAGCTTCTTTAGCTGCCTTAACTGCGTCGCGCTCTGCCTTTTCAGCTTCAAGAATTACTCTTTGTGAACCAACGATTTGGCGACGAGCACCTCTTGATTCAACCTTTTCTGCCTTTAATCTTAAAGACTTGCCAACATATTTTTCTAAATCCTTAACAAAACCAAGTTTAATTTGTGATGCAGGAACGAAAACTTGATAGCTACCAAATTTACCGGTCAAACCACCCTTGTTGGTTGCAACGATAACAGCTTCAAAAACTTTACCGTTCTTAATTTCTTCGATTTCAGCTTCTTCTTTCAAAACTTTTTCCATAGCTTTTTCAGAGAATTTAACTGGATTCTTGCTTACAACCATAACGCGGATTTCTTGGCCAATTTTGTCTTGGTAAGCATCCTTATTATAATCACCCAAAATTTCTTCTTTTGGTAGTTCAAAGTCTTTTTTCGTGTTCTTCAATGATAACGTTAAACCGTTATCTGCTGCTGAAGAAATAAACGCGGAAACTATTTGTCCGATTTTAAAATCTTTGCTAGGCTTAATATTGTTGAACGCTTTTTCCATTTCTGAAACTACTGCGGTTTCTTCAACAACTTCGTTTGCTACTTCGTTAGTAGCGGTTTCCGTGGTTACAATTTCTTCTGTAATGTTCTCCATGTGCGAGATGACCTCCTGGAACTGTTCAATTGGCGTTGAAGCGCCTAAAACAACTCCTACTTTTTTAAAACTTTTTATTTTTTCATAATTAAAGTCGGCTGGATTAACCACCCTAAACGTGTTAGGACAATTATTTTTAGAAATTTCGAAAAGCTTTTCCGTATTATTGCTATTAGCGCCACCTAAAACGATAACTGCTTGGCATTTTTTGGATAAAATTTCCGCTTCTTTTTGCCGCTTGGTTGTAGTATAACAAATTGTTTTGAAAATATCAACTATTTTGCCAGTAGAATACTTAAAATTTTTAATAATTTTATTGAATTTTTCTTCTGGATAGGTTGTTTGAACGACAATACAAAGTTTATCAAACTCAATCGCGTTCAAATCTTCCACGTTTTCGGTAATAACTGCCGAATCGTTACACCAACCATTTATACCTATTATTTCTGGATGATTAGCCTTGCCAATAATTGCAATCTTATACCCTAACTCATAATGTTTTTTAACAATATTTTGAATGTCTTTAACAAACGGACAGGTGCAGTCAATAATTTCAACGTTTTTTTCTTTTGCCGTTAGAAAAACCTTTTCAGCTTCCCCATGAGTTCTAATAAGTAATTTATCGCCACTATTAAACTCAACGTCATTTATATCGTTGATTGTTATTATGCCAGCATCAGTCAAACTTTTAACTACTTCTTCGTTGTGAATTATTTCACCTAGAACGTAGTTTCCCTTGCCATTGAGTTTTTTTGCTTGCTCAACGGCACGCTTGACACCAAAACAAAATCCGCCGTTCTTACCTCTTACTACAATCATTTTTCTTCTTATCTTTTTTACTTTGTAAAATTTGTTTTAACTTTGCGTGTTGCTCTCTCATTTTTTCGGCAACCATTTCTTCCATTTTAATCAAGTCGTCATCCGAATATTTTTTATCATAAAAATCGCTCAATTCAAATGGCTCGCCAACGATTAGGTATGATTTTCTAAAAAATTTTAATTTTTTAAGTATCATTATAGGAACAATCGGGCTTTTTGATTTAACTGCAAAAACAATTGCGCCACCCTTTATTGGTTGAAGTTCATCCGTTCCCGTTTTATTTCTCGTACCTTCTGCAAATATAGCCAGTTTATGTCCATCTTTAAGTACCCTAATTGCAGTCATTAACGATTTCATATCTGGATTTTCCCTATCAATCGGTATTCCACCGTAAGACTTTATAATCTTTGAAATTAATTTGTTTTTATAAATCTCTTTTTTGCTTAAAAAGAAAAGATCTTTGTTATATACACTCGCTAAAAACCCACAATCAAGTGCATGAAAATGGTTAGAAACTAAAACAGCTTTCCCTTTAGGAACGTTTTCCTTGCCATAAATTTTTAACGGATAAAACAAATTGAAAATTTTTAATGGTATTTTTTGTATAAAGTTCATAAATTCCTACTTTTCAATTATTGATAAAACTTTTCCGATAACTTGATCGACAGTCATATAAGAAGTATCAATTTCAATAGCATCTTTCGCTTTAACTAATGGTGAAAAATCCCTGTTTTTATCGTTGTAATCGCGTTGTTCAATCTCTTTCTTTAATTCGTTAAAATCGACTTTGTGCCCCTTTAATGAAAGTTCCATAAATCTTCTATTTGCTCTAACGTCAACACTTGCCGTAATATAAAACTTAAACTCTGCATCTGGAAGCACGTATGAACCGATATCTCTTCCATCTAAAACGCAAGACATTTGACTTGCAATTTTTCTCTGCATTTCAACCATTTTAAGTCTTACACACTTCAAACTAGAAATATTTGATGCCGCCATAGAAACGTGTGGCTCTCTAATTCTTTCTGAAACGTCTTCTCCATCAAGCATTGTATGTTGAGTTCCATCAATATACTTAATTTCTAAATTTATATCGTCAATAAATGTTTTAACACCATTTTCATCAAAAGTATCTATCCCCAAACTTATGGCTTTTAAAGCAGCTGCACGATACATTGCACCAGTATCAAGATATAAAATATTTAGTTTTTTAGAGAGTTTTTTTGCAATAGTGCTCTTCCCACTACCAGAAGGTCCATCCAAAGCGATTTTGATAATTTTATCCATATATTTCTCCTTTTCGTATAAACGAAAAATTTTTCTTAACTATACATTAACATATTGTGTTAACAATATAATCCAGCAACGTATCCGGTCGAAAAAGCAATTTGCAAGTTAAATCCACCGGTAAAAGCATCGACGTCTAAAACTTCGCCAGCAAAATACAAGTTTTTTACTAGTTTACTTTCCATAGTTTTAGGATTAACTTGTTTAACGTCTACACCACCTGCGGTAACGATAGCCTCTTCAATAGGTCTAAGCTTTTTTACGCTAAACATTAAATTTTTAATCGAGCATAAAAGTCTTTGTCTTTCTTCTGCCGTTATTTCCGCGCATTTTTTTGATAAACTAACCCTAGCTTGTCTTGCAACTATATCTATAAGATTTTTTGGCATAAGCGTTCTCATTGCAGTCGACAAATCCTTTAGATTGTTTTCCTTAAATTCTTTTATAAGCCTTTTATCTAAAACTTCTTCGCTTAAAGCCGGTTTCAAATCGATAAAAACGTTAACGTTTTGCAAATCTTTTCTATTAATTATAGATGAGCAAGAAAGCACTATCGGACCTGAAATTCCAAAATGAGTAAACAACATTTCACCAAATTCAGAATATAAAACTTTTTCGCCCATTTTTGCCGTTAAACTAACGTTTTTTAAGGACAACCCTTGAACTTGCTTATAATCTTCACCTTTTAATTCAATACCAACAAGCGCAGGTCTTAAATCTACTAAATTATGTCCGGAATTTTTTGCAAACTTATAACCGTCGCCATCACTTCCCGTTAATGGATACGAAATCCCACCCGTACAAATAATAATGCTATCTGCATTTATAATGCCAACGTCCGTTTGAACACCACAAACTTTATCAGCATCAAAAACGATAGAATTTACCTTGCAATTTAATCTAATATCTACACCGTTATTGACTAGTGCTTTTTCTAACGTTTTTGTAACGTCACTTGCTTTGTCGCTTAAAGGAAAAACTCTGTTTCCTCTTTCAGTTTTCAATTCCAAACCAAGTTTATTAAACAATTCAATTAAATCTTTTGGCGAAAAGGTATTTATACAACCAAATAGAAACTTATTATTGCTTACAACGTTAGGAAAAAATTCGTTTGGCAAAACGTCGTTGGTTAGATTACATC
>JAZRMS010000078.1:0-6702 GCA_045647825.1 Christensenellaceae bacterium | reverse complement strand
TGAATAATAGGACTACCACTCATTCCTTGCACTATCCCACCCGTCGCATCAAGAAGTCTTTTATCATTAACCTTTATAACAAAATTCTTGGTCATTTGCGCATTTTCGCATTTGACAATAGATATTGAATATCTTTCTGGTGTTTTTCCATTGATGGTAGTATAAATTTCTGCATCGCCTATTTTTGCTTGCCCCGTCTTTATTTTTTCAAGTTTTGAAAGGTCAAATCTATCGCCTATTTCTCCAAAAACACCACATTCGTAGTTTTTATTTATTATACCCGTATTATTATCTCTAACAAACACACCACGAAGTTCACCTGCTTTACCCCTTTCACCTTTTATGAATCCACTAATATTACAATCAAATAGTTTACCATTAAATATTTCAACAATTTCACCATTTTCATCTATTACTGGGTGTCCTAGTGATGCAAAGTGCCTTCCTTTTATATAAGTTAAAGTACCTATTCCGTTTATACCTTCTCTTATAAATACCCCTAGTCTATATTTTCCGTTAACGTCTTTTGCCGGCTTAATAGATTTAATTTGAGTTTCACCATCTCTTTTTATTTGAACAACACAATCTTTATTGTCGCAAACAACTTTTTCAATATCAAACGCGTTGTTTATAGGGTTGTTATCTATTTTAAGTATTACGTCGCCAACTTTAATATCTGAATTTTTTGATGGCGAAACAACCCCATCTTCAGTTATAACGTCACAAAGCCCAACAACGTATGCTCCCCTTGTTTGTATTGAAAATCCTGCAGGAAATCCACCTAAATACACCTCGCACTCATCTGAAAAAGCAATTAATTTATTAGATGAAATAAAAAAACAAAAAACTATAAGAAATATCGTTATTAAAAAAGAAAACTTTTTTTTCATACACACCCCACTTTGAATATTTTGCGCAAGGTTTTTATTTATATACAAAAAAAACACCAAGGAATGCTCCTTGGTGCAAAATTGTTTTATAATTATAATTTCTTTTTATATGTATTTGCTTGCTCAATCAATTCTTCTGCGTGAGCTTTTGCAGACACACTATTATAGTCGCCACCTATTAATCTAGTAATTTCTTTAACTTTTGCTTCCTTATTTAAAGAAACAACACTAGTCAATGTGTTTTTATCATCTTCTGTTTTTTCGATCAAAAGGTTATTGTCAGCCATTGCAGATATTTGTGGCAAGTGTGATATTGCTATAATCTGAACGTCTTTAGAAATTCTTGCAAACTTTTCTGCAACAACTTTTGCAACAACACCGCTAATACCCGCGTCAATTTCATCAAAAATAAACGTTCCAATGTCGTTATATTTGGCTGTTTGAGCTTTTATAGCAAGCATAAATCTACTCATTTCACCACCACTTATGACCATAGACAAAGGTTTTAATGGCTCTCCTAGGTTGGCAGAAAACAAAAATTCAACGTCATCAAAACCATTTGAACTATCAAAAGCACAATCAGAAATTTGCACAACGTCATTAAAAGACACGTTAAATTTAGCCTTGCTCATATTTAACTCAACTAATTCAGCAGTAACGTTTTCAGCAAATTCTTGAGCGTATTTTCTTCTAATATTACTTAATTTACAATATTCATTATATAATAATTCTTCTTGAGCAGTTTTTTTAGCGACCAACTCTTCAGTAAGTTCGTTAAAGTTTTCAAGTCTATTTTTCTCTTCTTCTGCGCTAGAAAGATATTCTAAAATTTCATTGTAGCTAGAACCATATTTCTTTTTTATTGTTTTTATAGTTGAAATACGATTTTCAATTTGATCTGGATCAAACTCTAAATAATCAAACTGATCGGTCAAATGGTCAATTTCACTTAAAACGTCGCCTAATTCAGAATAAACGCTAGATAACCGATCAAAAATTGAAGAATATTCTTCCCCAAAGCTTGAAATTGACGATATGCACCTATTAGCATTAGAAATTAAATCTAATGCACCGCCCTCATCGTTAATTGAACCTTTTGCCCCGTTTAATGAGAGCATAATTTTTTCTTGGTTTTTTAGTTTATCCCTTAATATAATCAAATCTTCTTCTTCGTTTTCTTTTATATCGGCGGTAATAATTTCATTAATTTGGTAATTTAGCACGTCAAGCCTTGTTAAGCGTTGACTTTCATCACCACCCATACTATCAAGTTGTCTTAACGTTTCTTTTCTTTCATAAAATAACGTTTTAACAGAAGATTTTATACTATCAATTTCATCCCCACCAAATTTATCAATTAATTCTAACTGATTAGATGATTTTAGCAAGTAAAAATGCTCACTTTGTCCATGCACGTCAACAAGTTTAGTTGTTAATTTTTTAAGCATTGACGCTGTTACCGTTGAGCCGTTAATCTTTATATTCGTTTTTCCATCAACGTTAAACTTTCTAGAAATAATCAATAAGTCGTCGCACTCAATATCAAGATCGTTCAAAACGTCATTAACAAGGTTTGAGTCTACTTCAAATTCAGCCTTTACAAAACATTCGTCCTGTCCTGATCGGATCATTGATTTATCCGCTTTTGCACCTAAAACAAAATTGAGCGAATCTATAATTACAGATTTACCTGCACCAGTTTCGCCCGAAAGAACGTTAAGCCCATTCTTAAAATCTATTTCGACGCTAACTATTAAAGCGACGTTTTTAATAGTTAATTTTTTTAGCATTAAAGCACCTTTAAAGTTTTAACTAAATATTCTGCATCAGAATTGCTTTTTGCAACGATAAGCAAAGTATCATCACCAGCAACAGTTCCTAATATTTCCGAAAAATGCATGCCGTCTACTGCCATACCTGCAGAACTAGCGTGCCCCGCTAGAGTTTTAACTACAACTAAATTGTTTGCAAAATCAATTGAGGTAACTATTTGCTTAAACATGCTAATTATTTGAGGTGAAGTTCCTTTAGCCTTAACGTCTGTTTTTGAATATTTATATTTTTTATTTTGACCTTCAATTTTAATTAAATTAAGTTCGTTAATATCCCTAGAAACGGTTGATTGCGACACGTCATAACCAAGCGCGATCAATCTATCAGTAAGCTCTTCTTGCGTACTAATCTCTTCACTTTCTATTAAATTAATTATATCATTTAATCTGCTTTTTTTAGACATATCACACCATTTCAGTTAAATTTTTCGTTGTATTTATTAAAGAAATTATGATTTTTTTGTTTAATGAACAAAGTTGGTTTTTCAGCTTTTTCAACAACAAAACAAGCACCGTTTTTCAAATTCTCTTTTCTAACACCATCAACAAATAAATCTGCCGAAGAAACCCCACACAATGTTACTTTAATTTTGCAATCACCAGAACAAATTGTTGAACGTGAAGATAACGAACGAGGGCAAATCGGCGTAATTTCAAAAAGATTAAGGCTTGAATCTATAACACAACCACCCGCAGAAAGCGAATAACCTGTAGCGCCGATTGAAGTGCTAACCACAACGCCATCCCCCTTGAATTTTGAAAGAATAGCACCGTCTATTTCAACACAAGCTTCGAGCACTAAAGAACCCTGTTCAGAAAGCATTGCCCTTTGAATAAAAGCGTCGTTTATAGCAAAATATTTATTATTTGACGTAGAAACAATAGCAGAAACGCCTTTTTCTATATCGTAGTCATTATTCTTAATCATTTTAACGGCTTCTTCAATTTGTGATTTATCAAACTCTGTTAAAAATCCAAATTGACCAACGTTAAAACCTAGGATAGGAATTTGGTTTTTATTTGCAAACTCACCAACACTAAGAACCGTTCCATCTCCACCTATAACAAATAAAACGTCTGCTTCAACATTGTCGTTTAAGTTAGAATCATTTATTAGCTTATAGTTTAATTCTTCTCTTTCTAAAATAGAAACTATATTATTAAGACACTCACTATTAACGTCTTTTTGGTTGTTTTTATAAATTAAAATCATGCTTTCCCTCACAACAAGATGATACCACAAATAATTTACAATAGCAATAATTATTCAAAAAATAATGAATAATATTAAAAAATTTATTTATTTTTTGCTTAAAAACAATAAATATTCAACATTTTTTTGTTCTACAATCGGTGCGTTTGTTAAATTTAAAACACAAAAACCATTATCTTCTGCACAACTAATAACTTTTTCGCAAGCAATTTTTCTAATTTTCTCGTCTTTAATTATCCCGTTTTTAAATTTTGTTTTTCCACCCGTTTCAAATTGCGGTTTTATAAGAATAATTGCTTTTTTATCTTTAGACAACAATTCAGAAAAAACGTCTAAAACGTAAGTTGCCGATATAAAACTTAAATCTGCAACTAACAAATCAATATCTTCGACAAAGTCTTTTCTTGATAATTCTCTAGCGTTTTTTATAACAGGAACAACTCTATTATCTAATTTTAATTTTTCATGCAAGAGATCGTCGTTAAGATCAACAGCATACACCTTTTTAGCAGAGCGTTTTAATAAACAATCGGTAAACCCACCCGTGCTTGCGCCAACGTCCAAACAAATCATGTCGTTTACTGAAAAATTAAAATCATCAAGTGCCTTATCTAGTTTATATCCACCAAGAGAAACAAAACTTTTTTCGCAAACTATTTTAATTTTTTCTTCATCAATATCTAAAACTTCACAAGAAGGTTTTGTCATCAATTTATTATCCAAATAAATTTCGCAACGTTCAATAGCCTGTTTAGCTTTAGTTCTAGAATCAAAAAAACCTTTTTGAACTAAAAAATTATCTAATCTCATATTAAACAAAAAAACACAATTTCTTGTGTTTTATTTTTTTCTTTCATAAAGAATATCAGTAAATTCAGATAAGAATTCGCTGTTTGGAATTCTAGATAAAATGCCCTTGCAGTTCAAATAATGCATGTGCGCACGTTTTTTAGCCCCTTCAAGACCAAAAACTTTAACCGCAGTAAGCTTGTTAACTTCTTTATCTTTGTGTGGTGTTTTGCCTATAGAACTAAGCGTTCCTTCTTCGTCCATAATATCGTCAATAATTTGAAAAAGCGCACCTAGATTATAACCAAAATCTTTTAATTCGCTAAAATATTTTTCATAGTTAAGTTCACTTGCAACTAATAATGGCGCAGTTATTAATCTACTAGTTTTCTTTTCAATGATTTCATAAAGCTTTTGCTCTGACAAAACGTTTCCACCTTCATTTTCAAGGTCCAAAACTTGTCCTGCTATCATACCCCTATAACCAGCATATTCTGCTATGATTTTAAGAGCGTTAACGTGTGCAAATCTCATATTATGTCTAGAAAGACAATGTTCAAATGCAAAATTCAAAAGCGCGTCGCCAGCAAGTATACCATTAGCTTCGCCAAACTTCTTGTGAGTTGAAAGTTTACCACGTCTATAATCGTCGTTATCCATTGCAGGAAGATCGTCGTGAACTAAAGAATAGCCGTGAATAAGTTCAATAGCTAACGCTAATTCCTTAACTTCTGAAAAATCAATGCCAAACATATCAGCCGTTGCAATGCACAAAAGTGGTCTAACTCTTTTTCCTCCATCACTAATGGCGTATCTCATAGCATCGGTTAAAAGTTTTGGTGCATCATGGTCCAAACTTTCCAATACTTTTTTAACGTACTTTTCAAAATTGTTTAGATAATCGTTATATTTTTGTTGATAAGAACTAATCATCAACTTTTCTCCTTGCGCATAAATACGTATTTTTCAAAAGCATTGCAATAGTCATTGGACCTACGCCACCAGGAACAGGTGTTATTAAAGATGCAATTTCTTTAACGTTTTCAAAATCAACGTCACCGACTAATCCGTTTTCAGTTCTATTAATCCCAACGTCAATTACGACTGCACCTTCTTTGACCATATCTGCCGTAACAAATTTAGGTCTGCCGATTGCAGCGACTAAAACATCTGCCGTTTTACAAATTTCTTTTAAGTTTTTAGTTTTGCTATGGCAAATAGTTACCGTACAATTTTCTTGCAATAAAAGTAAAGCCATAGGTTTACCAACTATATTGCTTCTGCCGATAACTACTGCGTTTTTGCCACAAAGTTCAACGCCCTCACTCTTAAGCATTTCTAAAACACCAAAAGGCGTGCAAGCAACGGTTGTTGGAAGTCCAAGAGTTAAATTCCCCACGTTCTCTGCCAAAAATCCATCAACGTCTTTATCTGCAGGAATTAATGCAAGAATTTTATTCTCGTCCAAATGTTTTGGAAGTGGCAATTGAACCAAAATTCCATCAACGCTGTCGTCGGTCGCTAATTTATCAATAAGATCAGAAACCTCTTTTTCGCTAGCAGTTTCTGGCAAGTTAAACGATAAAGAGCGCATACCAACGTATTCCGTGCCTTTTATCTTATTCTTAACGTAAACTTGTGATGCCGGATTTTCGCCAACTAAAATAACGGCCAAAGTAATTTTCTTTCCGTATTTATTTTCAAACTCTGCGACTTTTTCTTTAAGATCTTCTTTTACTTTTGCCGAAATCGCCTTTCCATCTATTAATTTAGCCATTATCTCTCCTTTGCGTATTGCGCTAGTATTCCATTAACGAAATCCGTGCTATTTTCAGTTGAATATTTAGAAACCAAATTAACAGTCTCGTCTATAATAACAGCAGTCGGTGTATCCATAAAATTGTCAAGTTCTGCCATACCAAGTAATAACGCACACTTATCAGCATTGTGCAATCTGTTCAGCTTGTACCCTATTGAT
>JAZRMS010000077.1:0-2770 GCA_045647825.1 Christensenellaceae bacterium | reverse complement strand
ATATTCACCACTTGGATCGCAACCCACCACCCCCTCACCGCAAGTAATTAAAACTTTGGCTGTATTTAGTGCAAACACGCGCACCGAAAAAACTTGTCCTATTTTTGTCCATTTTGGGCAAGATAATATTTGCAAATGTTTTAGTTCATCAACAAACAGCCTAACCATTTGCACCAAAACAACGATTGAACTATCGTGATTTACTATTTCAACTTGGTTTTCCCCGTCACGCAAAATTGTTGTTGGAACGGAAAAAAACGTTTCTTCAAAATGTTGGGATTGATGATCCCAGTCGCAAGAATATTTGGCGTTCCTATAAACGCTATTTCCATTGACAAACACTTCGTAATCAACAACGCCACTTATTGGAACGTTGCAGTTTTCGTTTTTACTTTGAATTACGCGAATAGCGCCTTGTACTTTAATCTCTTTCTCTTTATCTTTTGTTGCGCAAAAATCAAAGGTTGCGCCCACGTTCTTTCCGCAAGGCACAACAACACCGTTTACACCAAAAAAGTTGTTTTGCGCACCAGAAAAACTCTTTCCATTTATTCGAATTTCATTTTGCTTTTGCTCTGCCAAATACCACTCGTCCTTTTGCATATAAACGTGCATAACTGCAAGCAAGAAAGGATTATCCAAATCAAAAACAAGGTGCTTTTTTAAGAGCAAATCTTTCAACGTGAATTTTCCGCTTGCGGAAACCGTGTTGATTTCTATTTCCGTGCTTTCATCACCTTCGACTAAAAACGTAAACCCGTCGTAATTATTACAAACAGTAGAAGTCCACTCTGATTTTTCATAAGGAACTGCAATAGGGGTTATAACGTGACAACCAAATCTATCTTCTTGAAATTGCAAGCGCTTTACTTCTATCAACTCTCCGTCTTGAACTTCAACACGTCCGTCAAAACAAAGCGTTGGCAAATATTTTTCGGTAAAATAAATATGCCTATATCCCCAGTCTACGGAAAATTCTACTCTCATTTATTATCTCCTTAAATTGCTAAAATATCTTTTTGTTTCTTTGTTTTATTATACATTATTTAATTATCGTTAGCAAGTATAAACAAAAAAAACCCGACGGAAATTTCCGTTGGGTTTAATTCAAAATAAATTATTTTGCTCTAATTACTTTCTTGGGTTTTTGAGTTGAGCTTGCGCTGCTGCAAGACGTGCAATTGGAACACGGAAAGGTGAGCAAGATACGTATGAAAGACCGATCTTATGGCAGAATTCGATTGAAGATGGATCGCCACCGTGTTCGCCACAGATACCGCAATGCATTCCTTCACGAACGCCTCTACCAAGTTTAACAGCCATATCCATAAGTTTGCCTACGCCACCTTGGTCGATTTTTGCGAATGGATCGTTTTCAAAAATCTTGGTTTCGTAGTATGCATCCAAGAACTTACCAGCGTCGTCACGAGAAAAACCGTAAGTCATTTGGGTAAGGTCGTTAGTACCAAAGCAGAAGAATTCAGCTTCTTTAGCAATTTCGTCTGCGGTGATGCATGCTCTTGGAATTTCTATCATAGTACCAACTTCGTATTTAAGATCTGATTTTGCGTTTGCAATTTCTTCATCTGCAGTTGCAACTACGATATTCTTAACAAACTTAAGTTCCTTTTGTTCGCCAACTAATGGAATCATAATTTCAGGAACTAACTTCCAACCTGGATGTTTTTTCTGAACGTTGATTGCCGCACGAATAACAGCTTTGGTTTGCATTTTTGCAATTTCAGGATAAGTAACGGTCAAACGGCAACCACGGTGACCCATCATTGGGTTAGCTTCGTGTAAAGCGGTGATGATAGCCTTGATTTGATCAACGGTCTTTCCTTGTGCTTTTGCAAGTGCTTCGATATCTTCTTCGTTAGTTGGAACGAATTCGTGTAGTGGTGGGACAAGGAAACGGATAGTAACAGGGTTGCCTTCCAAAGCTTCGTAAAGCTTTTCGAAGTCGCCTTGTTGCATAGGAAGAATCTTTTCAAGAGCAGCTTCTCTTTCTTCAACGGTGTCAGAACAAATCATTTCACGGAATGCATCAATTCTATTGCCTTCGAAGAACATGTGTTCAGTACGGCAAAGACCGATACCTTCTGCACCAAGTTCTCTTGCTTTTGCAGCATCCTTTGGCGTGTCTGCGTTAGTTCTAACGCCGAGTGCTCTATATTTATCTGCCCACGCCATAATTCTGCCGAAGTCACCTGAAATAGTAGCGTCTACGGTTGCGATTGCGCCGTCGTAAATGTTACCGGTTGAACCGTCGATAGAAATTACGTCGCCTTCTTTATAAGTCTTTCCTGCAAGAACGAAAGTCTTGTTATCTTCGTCAAAGCTGGTGATTGCAGAGCAACCTGATACACAGCAAGTACCCATACCACGAGCAACAACTGCTGCGTGAGAGGTCATACCGCCACGAGCGGTCAAAATACCTTGAGAAGCTTTCATACCTTCGATATCTTCTGGAGAAGTTTCCAAACGAACAAGGATAACCTTTTCCTTTCTTGCCTTCCATTCTTTAGCATCTTCAGCGGTGAAAACGATTTTACCGCAAGCAGCACCGGGAGATGCGCCGAGCGCTCTAGCCGCGGGTTTAGCAGACTTCAACGCTTTTGCATCAAATTGCGGGTGGAGAAGAGTGTCAAGGTTTCTAGGATCGATCATAAGAACTGCTTGCTTTTCGTCGATCATACCTTCGTCAACAAGGTCGCAAGCGATCTTGAGAGCAGCCGCAGCCGTTCTCTTACCGTTTCTAGTTTGAAGC
>JAZRMS010000076.1:0-4296 GCA_045647825.1 Christensenellaceae bacterium | reverse complement strand
TTTTGTCTTCCTAAGACCGCTTGGCCTCCGACTTATGGATACTAATGGATTAACATTAGTGTGTTTCCACATTCGGACATCTACGGCTCACTGTCTATTTGCGACTCCCCGTAGCTTTTCGCAGCTTATCACGTCCTTCTTCGGCGCCATGTACCAAGGCATCCTCCTGTATGCTCTTTGTAGCTTGATCTTTCTCTAAATTGCATAAGCAATTCTCGTCGAATTTACATTTTCTTTCCTTGACTATACTCGAACTAATTTCTTAGTGAATTGTTTCCTACGTTTTTTGTTTTCGTATTAACCTTATTCTTTTTTGTTTAGTCTATTTGCTCTTTTGCCTTAATGTACTAATTAAAGTATTCTCGATTGATATTAAACTAATATCTCTCTTTCTTTTCTATGCAGTTGTCAATCTACTGTGCATTGACATCGGTCAACGTGGATTTTTAATATCAAAAAATCTCATAAAAATTTCTACCCCTCAACGCGGTAGCCTATACATATTATCATTTCTGTTTTTTTAAGTCAAGCGTTTTGCAAACAATTTTCTACTTTTTTTTAATTTTTTTTAAATTTTTTTCGCCTTGATTTTTATGACGCGTAAACATTATATAATAATATATAAATTAACAAAAAATATTTGCAGAATTGCCTTTTCAATGTTATAATATCTACAAAGGTGAACAAAATGGATATATTAAATCAATGCAAAATAGCAACTGAAGAACTTATTGAAAAAGCAAAACTCAAAAAAGGCGATATAGTAGTGGTAGGATGTTCTACCAGCGAAGTTGTTGGAGGTAAAATTGGCACAAACTCTGATCCCGATACAGCAAAGGTTATTTTTGACGGCATATTTAACGTTTTAAGCAAAAAAGGAATTTATCTTGCCGTGCAATGCTGTGAACATCTAAATAGAGCCATAGTCACAGAAAGAGAGGCTTTGCCTTGCGCTGAACAAGTTAACGTTGTTCCTCAAAAAAAGGCAGGTGGCTCGCTAGCAACGGTTGCTTATAACGCTTTTAAGAACCCGATAGTAGTTGAAGAAATTAAGGCAGATGCCGGGCTTGATATAGGCGACACTTTTATCGGTATGCACCTTAAAAAAGTTGCCGTGCCGGTTAGACTTTCTATTAATAAAATCGGTGAAGCGCACCTAACCTCTGCAAGAGTCCGCCCTAAATTTATTGGTGGAATAAGAGCAATCTATAACGAAGATTTGTTATAATTTTTCGCGCGCGTATACATTATATATAATAAAAGCAAACACCCTCTTTAGATAAGAGGGTGTTTTTTATTGATCGGTTAAACCTAAAAGATAATCAGCAGAAACATTCAAGAATTCGCACATTAAAATTAACGTTTCAACAGACGGCATACTTTTTCCCGCCTTGTAGTCGTTTACGCATTGCTTGGAAACGTTTATTGCCCTTGCAATTTCCACCTGCGTTTTTCCACACGTCTTTATTATTTGGTTAAATCTTTCTTTAAATTTTATATGTGCATATTGTTCCATACGTTTATTATACCATAATAAAAAATATAATACAACAAAAATATAAAACCGCCTGCAATTTTGCAAGCGGTTTTATTCTGTTTACCTTTCGGTTTATTATGCGTTATAAGGAATAATGAACGCGCCGTCACCAACGCCAAGGTCGATAGTAATTTGACCGTTAACGAGGGCTTGGGTCGTTACGTCAGTTCCCTTGTAAATTTGAACGCTGTTGAAGAGATCGCTAATATTGATAGTTACGCTACCACTAATCATATCTGTTGGATCGGTGATATTAACAACGTAGTAACCACGATATCCAGTTTCTTCATCAATGAGTTCGGTGATAAGAACAGCACCTCTGCCGAAGTTTACCGTAGCGCTATCAACGTATTTGAGCGTTCCGTTAATGCAAGCACATTCTTGGCAACCAGCAGCGCCACAACCAGCAAAGAAGTAGCAATCATCTTTATTAGCGCCGTACGCAGTATTGTAAGCGGTAAAGATCTTCATGTCTTCATATTCAAAGTTCATAAGCGCTTTACCCTTAACCAAGAGTTCGCCGTTAACTTGTTTAACGCCTTCATAAGACTTGGTTGGCTTGCCATCTCTATATACGATATACTCTTCACCATTGTTATCAACGCCATCAGCGGTGTTAATAATTGGGAAGTATGTGTAGTAAGTGAAGTCTTTAACGCCGAACGCAGCGCTTATGTTCATTTGCCACAAGATATCTTCAGGTGAGCATCCACGTCTACCGGTATCAACCCATTGTTGCTTGGTTTCGTTCCAAACCATAGAGTCGCCGTAAGATTGAACAGCCATTGCTCTATCAATACCCTTTTCTCTTGCCCATTCAGAAGTGAATTGATGCGTTCTCATGTAGTATTGAATGATTTCTCTGTTAGTGCCGTATCCTTTGATTCTCAATGGATAATCGTCGTATTGAACGTATCCAACGTATTTACCAACGTTTTCGTAGTAAATATTTAGATATTCTTCAAACGCATCATATCCCTTCAAGCCTTTACCATTATAAATCTCAAAGTGCTTGTCGCTGTTTGCAAATGGAACAAGGTTGATCATTACGTAAATTTCTTGGCCATAATAATCTTCTGCAGCTTCAACAGCTTGAGCAAGTTCGCCCATTGCAACAAACTTATCCCAAGTAGGTTCGTCGATAAAGGTTACGCCTTTGAATGCAGGATGTTTAACAACGTTTCTCAACTCATAAATAGCAAATTTATTCAACTCTGCTTGAGTCTTGAACTTGGTTTCTGCAGTAACAGTCATACCTTCTGTATAAATGATACCGTTTACAGGATCAACTAGTGGGATTGGTTGTGCCGCCATAGAGTGGAATATACCACCTTGAGCAATCACTTTCATTCCGTTTTCATGAGCCCAGTCAAATACTTTTTCTGCAAACGAATCTTCGAAATCAGCATAACTAAAGTCAATACCAAACGTATAGAACAAGGTGTTGAAGTTAGCTTCCTTATAAACGTCTAGCGTGCCGTTTTCGGTGGTCGTTGTCATATAAACTGCATCGTCTTGCGATACGTAGTCAAGTCCTGGGATAAGAACGACTTGCTTTTTATCTCTCATTTCCCAAATAGGATCTTCATTACGTTGAAGTTTACCATCTTCATCATAGTAGTAGTATGGGAATTCAGATTCAAGAACGTATTGAACTGCTCCATCTCTACCGGTAGGCAACAACCAAGACTTGACTGTCACGCCGTTTTCTATCCAAGAAATCCACTTACCTGGGGTTGCACCGTATGCCCAAATACTGAACGTTTCGGTGTTATCATTGTGATAGGTTGGAGCAGTCATTGAATGTGAAATAACGCATTCACAATCACCACAAGTTCCGGTCATAAGTCCGTTAACCATTTCCCAAGTTAAGTTAACGTGGTTATTTTCATTAATTGCAATTTCTTGCGTGCAGATTATCTCACCACAAGTTACGCACTTCTTGTAGTTATAACCTTCGTCAGAACAGGTTGATTCTGCGCCTAAATGCCAATTAGCTTCAATAGTGTGTGGCAATTTAGAAATTTCTCTAGTTTCCATAGGTTTGCCACAAGTTACGCACAACTTAGCTTCTACACCACTTAATGCGCAAGTAGGAGCAATATAAGTAACAAATTCTGCACCAGCTTCGCATTCATGAGCCTCAAACACACCAAGGTTAGCCATTTGAGCTATAACGCTTGCTGGGAGTTTGATTTGACTATTAGCAAATGCACTAGCTAATTGTTCTGCAGAAGAGTAGTGGAAATAATCTTTTCCTTCTTGTGCAAGGTTATAGTTAATATCAGCGATCTTAACTTTTGATGAACCACCTATCGCACTATTAATTCCAGCGCTCATAACGTGAACGTTTTGAACTCTTGGATTTATGCTACTTGATTCACCACCAAAGATATATCCAGTATAAGCATGGTTATATTTACCAGTTTGAGCAATATAAGCAAAGCAATCTTTCAAGATTAAGTCTGCTTGGTTAACGTGAACGAAAGTAGAAGCACATGAATCAACAGGAACGTCAGTAGTACGACCCTCAAAATCCATATTCTCGTAGTATAGAGCAACTCTTTCGATTAATACCTGACTGCTTGAGTCACGAACCACTTGACCGATAAAGCCAACTCTGTAGTTTACGTTGGTAATCTTAACTGACAAGTCTTTAATTATCGCACCGTCTCCAAGTTTATAGAACAAGCCTTGATATCCGCCGTTACCGCCTTGGAAGTTGGTTAAAGTATATCCTCTACCATCAAAAGTACCCT
>JAZRMS010000075.1:0-6106 GCA_045647825.1 Christensenellaceae bacterium | reverse complement strand
TAGGGGGAAGGTGTATATAAACGGGTCTTTCCCAACCGTATGCATCATACATAAGGTTATATTTTGGTGTAGAAGAAAGATATTCCGTTCCACGAATAACGTGAGTGATACCCATAAGGTGATCGTCTATAACGTTTGCAAAGTTATAGGTAGGCATACCGTCGCTCTTAATTAAAATCCCGTCTTCGATATCCTTATAATCAACACTAATGTCGCCGTAAACAAGGTCGGTGTAAGTTCCCGTTCCTTCCGCAGGAACGTTTTGACGAATAACGTATGGTTCGCCAGCATCTATCTTTTTGCGGATTTCTTCTTTAGAAAGCTTTAAGCAATGCTTGTCATAACGCATATTCCCAGACTCGTCTTTTAAAGTTTCAATTCTTTCTGGGGTGCAGAAACAATAGTATGCGCCGCCAAGTTCAACAAGCTTTTCTGCATACTCAAGATAGATAGATTTTCTTTCGCTTTGAACGTATGGTCCATAATTACCACCAACGTCTGGCCCTTCGTCGTACATAATACCAGAGTCGCGCATGGTGTCGTAAATAATTTGAACAGACCCGTCAACGTATCTTGCAGTATCCGTGTCTTCTATACGAAGAATAAAATCTCCGCCTGCCTTTTTAGCAAACAAGTAGCCGTAGAGTGCAGTTCTAAGCCCTCCGATATGAAGATATCCTGTTGGACTAGGTGCAAAACGTGTTCTAATTTTTGTTGCCATTATAATGATTCTCCTTAATATTAGCCAAAAGTTTATTAACGTCGCCCTCATTCTTAACGTATTCCATACGCCCGTCTGAATGATAGCCGTAAAATTTTCCTTTACCATAAATAATATGGTCAATAAGTACCGTGCCTGCAAGCGAACAAATAAGGCAAATCTTTTTTGTTGCCAAATCATCTTCGTTGCTAGGTAAAACGTTTCCGCTTGGATGGTTGTGCGCAATGATTACAAAAGATGGATGGTGAACTAATAGCGCTTGGTTGATTTCTGGTATCCCCGCACTAACGTCTTCCTTGTGATTATCATTAAACTCAAGAGAGGCAATAAGTTCGTGCCTTTTGTTTAATAATATAAGCAAAAACGTTTCTTGTCGCCTGTTCCTTAACTTTTGCTCAACAAACAACTTAACTTCCGACGGTGTGTTAAGACTTGTTGCTCCCTCTTCTTTCTTTTTACACCTTTTAACAACTTCTCCAAAAATCATTAAAAGGCTTGCAACCTTATCTCCAACACCATCTATCGTTTTAAGCTCGCTTTTCGATGCAGAAAATACATTTTCTAGCGAACCAAACACCTTTATAAGTTTATGCGCAAGCGCATTGGTGTCTATTCTTGGCAAAGCATAAAACAATATTGTTTCTAATATCTCGTGTTCACAAAAAGATTCCGGATAAGACAAAAACTTATCAATAGTTCTTTTCCTGTGTCCAGAGTGAACGTTTTCTTCCGTACTCATATACACATTGTATCACAAATTCAAAAAAAAGCAAAATAAAAAAAATATTTTTATATAAACATAGCATTTAAATTTAAAATAATATATAATAATATAGTAAAAAGTAATGAAAAGAGGTTAAAATGAAAGAATTTTCTTCATTTATAGAAGACTTAAAAAAGATAATTTCATATAAAAGCGTTTTGGGTTTGCCAAAAGATAACATGCCGTTTGGCGAAGAGTGTTATAATGCTCTCAACTGCTTTCTATCCATTGCAAGCGATATAGGTTTTGAAACCATAAACTACGATAATTATATCGGGGAAGTTCGCTTTGGCAAAGGGGAAGAGGTTGGAATTATAGGTCACCTAGACGTTGTTCCAACAGGTATCGGCTGGAATAGCGACCCCTTTACGCTAACAGAAAAAGACGGCGTTTATTACGCAAGGGGTGTAGTCGACAATAAAACAGCGCCCTTGCTTTGCCTATACGCTCTAAAGGAATTAAAAGACAATAATATTCCTGTAAATAGAACATTCCGCCTTTTCGTTGGTTGTGATGAAGAGAGTGGGTGGAGAGATATTGAATACTTAAAAACGAAAACTACTCTACCAGAATACGGCTTTTCCCCTGACGGAAACTTTCCATTAAGTTATGCAGAAAAGGGAATAACCGAAGTGGAATTTTGTTTCCCTGCTTTCAAAAACTTCTCTAACCTTTGCGGTGGAACGGCGCTTAACGCCGTTTGCGACCACGCAACTGCCATTTGCAATATAGCTTGTGTTGATTTATCTAGCTTAAACGAATATGGGCTAACACTAAACGGAAACAAAATAGAAAGCTTTGGAAAGGCTGCGCACGGCTCTACCCCACACCTTGGCAAAAACGCAATAAAATCGCTATTAAAATTCATTAGCAAAAGGGAAGAACAAGCAAGTTTAATGCTTAATACATTGTTCTATGAGGGGGGAGTGCTAAAAGGTCTTTCAAACGAACAAGGGGATACAACCCTTTCGCCAAACCTATTAAGAGAAGAAAACGGCAACGTGTATATAACGTGCGATTGCAGAATACCTGCACCACTTACCGTTAAAGACGTTAAAACCTTTTTAGACACGCTTAATGTTAAATACACCACCAAAGATCGCCACCCACCTATGATGGCAGAAAAGGAAGGTTGGTTTGTTTCAAGCCTACTTTCTGCATACGACTCTATTACGGGTGAGAACTCAAAGCCTTTCAGTTTGGGTGGATCAACCTTTGCAAGAGCGTTTAAGAAAGGTTGTGCTTTCGGACCAGAGTTTAATGGTAAAGAATATAATATCCACGATGCAAACGAACAAGTTAGCAAAGAAGATTTGATAAAATCTTATCAAATTTATAAAAGAGCAATATTTAATCTTGCCAAAATTGATTGAATATTTTTTAATTTTAATATATAATATCGTTAACAAAAGAATTTAAAGGTGCAATATGACTTTTGACGTAGAATTAGTCGGAAAAATCGGCTCGATGGCATTGATAGACAAACAGAGCAATATGCTTGACTACACGCTTATAGCAAGGCTTTCTTCTGAATTAAAGCCGGGCTATATTTGGATAACTAGTGGTGCTGCAGAAACGGGCAGACTTGACTTTATAAACAGAACGGGCAAAGAACTTAAAGGCTCTATAGAAGACGTTAAGACGGACTACGCAGCACAAGGTCAGTCTATACTTATGTCTACCTATCGCCAGTTTATAGACCCCAAGTATTCACTTAGACAAGTTTTGGTTGAACATCAACACTTTAACGACGACCAAAAGAGAGAACACTTAAAAGCAATGCTACTTCGCTGTAAAGAGCAAAACGCAATACCTATTATCAACTATAACGACGCAGTTAGTACAGAAGAAAGCCGTCGTTTTGAAATACAATCTCTTCGCAAAAAAAGTTCTCACGTTGTAGAGTGTGTGGATAACGATGAAACGGCGACTCAAATTGCCTGCCTTGTTAAAGCAAAAAATCTTATTATACTAACTAGTGCAGACGGAATTTATCGCGACAGCAAAAACCCAGACACCTTGATAGAAGAAATAAGCGGTAAAGACGTTTACGAAGTTCTTGATAACATCACCGTTTGCGAAAACTATTGCAACGGCGCATCAAGAGCAGGGGCAAACGGCGCAAGAGCAAAGCTAGAATACGTTAAAGAGGCTGTTAAAATAGGCACGAACGTTTTTATTGCATCTGCAAAATACTCTCTAAAAGATATCCTTTCAGGCAAAGCAAAAGCCACCAGAATAGGCGTTAGATAATTTAAGCGGTCACTAATTGTGACCGCTTTTTGCATGTTTTTTATATTCTCCTGGGGATATTCCCGTTTCCTTTTTAAATAACCTTTGAAAATACTCAACACTATTATATCCAACTTTTCTAGCAACAGCCTCAACCGTTAACCCCTCCTCTAAAAACGCTTTTGCGTTGGATAGCCTTAATTCAATTAGAGTTTGATTAAAGGTCTTTTTAGTGTTTTTAATAAACGTTCTACAAATATGCGTTTTGGAATAAAAAAACCTTTCCGATAATTTTTCTAACGTAACCGTTGAATAGTTGTTGGCAAGATAAGAAAGCATGTTAATCATTTTATAATGCCCCTCTCCTGTCAGCCTAGAAAGTTTAATTTCAAAATCGCCTTCAACTATTGAACACAAAAGCTCTAAAAACGCACTTTCCTTAAGCAAATATTTAAGCGGGGAAGTGCTTGATGAAAGCTCGATTATTTTTTCTGCTTTTTCCTTTATTAAATTATTGTTTTTTCCTCTCAATACAAAATACTTAAAAAAATTTTCTTTTCCTGCTCGTTCAAAAAAATCGAAAGCATTTCCATCACCTTTTGGCAGTTTTTTCAATTCTTGCAAAAACCAATTTTTATCTATCAAAAAATTATAAACTTTGCACCCTTTTGCCGCATAAAGCAAATGAAATGCCCCTGGATGAAAAATAATTAAATCGCCCTTTGCCAAGCTTTCATTTCCATCCTCTACAAGATTAATGCAACTGCCTTCTCTAACGTAGTTTATCTCAAAAAAATCGTGTGTGTGATATCCACCAAGCACACTTTCGGGGTGCGTGCAAACTGCAACGGTGTCCATATCCCCATCAGAAAATCTTTTCTTTTCAATAACCTCAACGCCAGTTTTTTGCTTGCGTTGCATTTGATCTAAAATTTGATTATTCACGATTAATTTTAACCTTTTTTTGAATATATTTTACATAATATGTTGATAAAAGTCAATAGTTCGGCTTAAATAAGTCATTGACGGATATCTTTTCGCGTGTTATTATTATAAAAAATCAAGATATAATTTTTAAAAAATAGGAGCAGTTTATGAAAACTACACAAGTAAAATTTAACGGAATTATTGATAGCTCAATAAAATACGTGCAAAGAGTTCAGCTTAAAGACAAAAATCTTTGGGATAGAGTGATAGAAGTTTTTGACAACGCACAAGACAGATGTGGTTGGCGCGGGGAATACTGGGGAAAGTTGATGCGCGGTGGTTGTATGACCTATTCTTACACCAAGGATAAGGAGTTGTACGATACTCTTACCTACGCTATAGAGTCTTTGCTTAAACTTCAAGATGAAAATGGCAGAATTAGCACCTTTTCCGTTGAATGCGAGTTTACCAGCTGGGACGTTTGGTGCAGAAAATACGTTATGTACGGATTTTTGTATTTTCTTGAAATCTGCAAGGACGATTCCCTTAAAGAAAAGGTTAAAAGCGCGTTGATAAAACACGCCGACTACATAATAGCGCACATAGGAAAAGAAAGCGAGGGCAAAAAGGAAATAACCAAAGCTAGCTCTAACTGGCTAGGTGTTAACTCAAGTTCTATTTTGCGCCCTTACGTGCTACTATATAAGCTAACCAACGATAAAAAATATCTAACCTTTGCCGAATACGTTATTTCAACCGGCGGAATAGTGGGCGGAAACCTAATCGACCTTGCTTTAGAAGACAAGCTTGCACCGTTTGAATATCCAGAAGTAAAGGCTTATGAAACCATTTCATTTTTTGAAGGGGTGTTTGAATACGCGCTCTTAATGAATGACGAGCGACTAAAAAGAGCCTGCCTTTTGTTTGCAGACAAGGTGCTTGAAACGGACGTTACCATAATCGGTGCAACAGGTTGTTACGACGAACTTTTTGATAATTCAACCAAAAAGCAAGTGACCTTTACAGAGTCGCACATGCAAGAAACTTGCGTTACGGTTACGCTTATGGAATATCTTTGCCGTATGTTTGAATACACCAAGGACGCAAAGTTTATAGACGTTATCGAACGCTCTTTCTACAACGCCTTTTTGGGCGCAATAAACTATAACTTCGGCTCAAAAGAAGGTCTTCCTTTCGACAGCTATTCGCCTATAATGAACAACAGGCGTGGACTTTTGGTCGGTGGCAGACAATATTTATTAGACGGCTCTTACTACGGGTGCTGTGCCGCAATAGGCTCTGCAGGGTTTGGTGGAACGACCTTGCACGGCGGGGTTGAAGAAGATGGAAACCTTGTTATTTCTTTTTATGAACAAGGGGAATACTCTTTTAACGGCACGACTATAAGTTGCCAAACCAACTAAGTCGGATCGTAGCCATGTCGTTCTGTGAGCCAAGGAGTT
>JAZRMS010000074.1:0-4203 GCA_045647825.1 Christensenellaceae bacterium | reverse complement strand
GACCCCCTTTATTTTTCAAAAGTGTTTAAGCTATATAGAAAAGTTTCGCCAAGAGAATTTATTAAATCAATACAAGAAAAATAAGAAAATCCCGTGCCTTTTATGCACGGGATTATTTTATATTGAGTTTATAACAACACCCTTATACCTTCTAGCACAACCATTAAAATAGCACCCAAAACTTTGAGTTGATTTCCACTTAACAGCCCTTTCGTTTGCATTATTCGTTATTTTTCCCTTTTCTTTTGCTCTTTATTTGCCTTTTTTTAGCAATCCTAAAACTTTTAAGTCTTTCCAAAAGTTCCTGCTCTGCCCTATATTCGGCTATAACTTTTTTGTATTTTTCGTTTACTTCTTCGGCAACCATTTCCCAAGTGCGATAGAGCGTCTTTCTAGCCTCTTTACCAGCCTTTTTAGTAACCCCGTCTTGAGAAAGAACTTCCATTATTTTATCTGCAAAACTCTCTGCATTTTCTTCTGCCAAAAATCCGTTAACGCCATCCACGATACACTCTGCGCTACAAGACCCCCTAGTCATAACAGCGCACAAGTCGTGTGCCGCCGCCTCTACGGCAGTTACGGGTGCCATATCAAAGGTTGAAGGAAATATCATTAAATCCCCCCTTAAATAGTAGCCTTGTAGCAAGGATTTATCCTTGACTGCCCCCGTAAAAATGCAACGATCTGACACGCCTTTTTTATCGGCGTATTCTTTGACTTCTTCTAAATCAAACCCACCGCCAACGAAAAGCATTTTAAAGTCCAAACCATTTCTCTTGATAATCTCAATCGCATCTACTATGATTTTTAGGTTTTTATACCAAGCCATTCTTCCAACGAAGATAAGAAGGTTTTTTTGCCCTTCTAAACCGTGCAAGTCGTTTACTTTTTTTACTAGTTCTTGTGCATTATCAGGATACTTAAAATCCGTTCCGTTACGAACTACTTCTATTTTTCCGGTATAGCCGTATTTACGCAAAATTTCGCAAGACTTGTTGCTAACCGTCCAAACGCTGTCGGCATTATTAAACACTTTCATAATGTATTTAATCATAAAATCGACAAGCACTTTGCTTTTTAGCACCCTTTCAAAGTCTTGGTGGTATTGCGTGTGCAAGGTTGCTATTACAGGGATTTTGTATTTATGCCCCATTTTAAGAGCAAATCTTCCCATTGCGAAGGGAGAATGAGTGTGCAAAACGTCAAACTTTTCTCTCTTTATTTTTCTAACGAACTTTCTATCTGGCTCTGGAAAAGCAGAACGATATTTTTCTGGAGCAGGAGTTGCCGTGCACCTTATAACTTCAAAACTTTCCTTGTCTTTATACTTGTCCTTTCTAGCAGGCTTTGGCGCTGCAAGTTTGCACTCTGAAAGTTTGTTCAACTCTTCGCAATAATGCTTTGCAACGTTTATAGCCCCGTCAACCGTTGGATAATAGGTGTCTATAAGTTCAAGTATTTTTATCCCTTCTCTCATACTTTACCCCCTTATTTTCGGGTGCTATTTTCCTTAATAAACTTTGATATTTTTTCTACTGCTTTAATCAAATTCTTCATTGAATAAGCGTAAGAACATCTTATATAATATTTTCCAAACTCACCAAACGCATCACCTGGGACTACTGCAACCTGCTCACTATCAAGAAGTTTTGTTGCAAACTCTTCACCCGTCATCCCCGTGCTTTTAACACACGGAAAAATATAGAACGCGCCTTGTGGCTCAAAGCAAGATAATCCCATTTCTAAAAAAGAATTATACATAAACTTTCTGCGCCTATCATACTCTTCTTGCATTAACTTTACTGACGCAAATCCATCAGCCTTGGCTCTCTTTAACCCTTCTAGCGCTGCGTATTGCGAGAAGATCGGTGCGCATATTATGGTGTATTGATGGATTTTTAGCATAGCAGAAAGCAGTTCCTTTGGCGCTGCAACAAAGCCTATTCTCCACCCCGTCATTGCAAACGCTTTGGAAAACCCACCTATATATATAACCCTATCTTTCATTAAAGGGTCAGATGCTATTGAGTAGTGGCTTACACCATAAGTTAGTTCAGCGTAAATTTCATCCGAAATAACCAAAAGGTCGTGCTCTAAAATAACGGGAATTATTTTTTCCACGTCTTCCTTTTCCATAATGCCACCCGTGGGGTTGTTTGGATAAGGAAAGATTAAAATTTTGGTTTTGTCCGTTATAACGCTCTCTAGCGCCTCTTTGGTTAACTTAAACCCGTTTTCCCCGCCACAAGGAACGGAAACGGCTTTGCCACCAAGAAGTTCCACGCACGGCTTATACGAAACGTAGCTTGGGTCTGGGATTAAAACCTCGTCACCAGCATTTACGCTAGCGCGAAGTGCAAGGTCAATAGCTTCGCTTGCGCCAACCGTTACGATATAATCGTCCGCCGAATATTCAACTGAAAAACTGCTGTTTATATACTCTGAAATTTCCTTTCTTAAAGCAGGCAAACCCTTGTTTGAGGTATATTGTGTATACCCCTTTTTAATTGCTGTTATGCCTGCATCTCTAATTTCCCAAGGCGTTACGAAATCGGGCTCGCCAACGCCAAGTGAAATAACGTCCTTTCTCTCTGATACTATATCAAAAAATTTTCTTATGCCAGAAGGCTTTATGCCTTTTGCCTTTTCACTTACAAAATCTCTCATGCCTGTATAATCTGTCTTCTTTCCTCTGTGGGCTTTGTAATCTGCCCTTCTATCTTATACTTTTTAAGTATAAAGTGCGTTTGCACGCTTGTAATACCTTCTATAACGCTCAACTTTTCTGAAACGAAAGTGGCAATATCGCTAATGCTTTCACCCTCAACGAAAACGGCAAGGTCAAAGCCACCGCTCATTAAATATAAGCTTGTAACTTCGCAGAATTGATAAAGGTCTTCTGCATAAGCATCAAAGCCCTTTAACTTTTGTGGTGCAACTTTAACTTCTATAAGTGCTTGCACCTTTTTTTCTTTTAGCGCTTCGGTATTAATAATCGCGGCGTATTTTACTATAATTCCATCTTCTTCAAGTTCTTCTATCGCCTTTGCAACCGCTCGTTCTTCTTCGCCAACCATGGCGGCAAGTTGTTCGTTTGTGTAGCGTGCGTTTTCTTCTAAATAAGCAATAAGCTTCTTCTTTAAGATTTCCATAATTACTCTCCGTGATTATATATTTATTCTTATTTATCTAATTGTATTATTTTTACTTTATTTTGTCAACACAAAATCGTTGATTTTATACCTTTGTTATGATACAATATTTTACTAAAGAGGTGTAAAATGATAAGAATTTGGGCAAAAGTAATGAAAAAAGACAAAATATTAAAGCAATATATGTTTGAAAAAAATTGCAATATTGACTATTCGGAATTTTTTGAATATCTTCGCGAAATTTGTGAAAATTTGGATATTGCAACCCCCGTACTTATAAAGACCCACCTTTTTAACTACGCTAAATACAACAACGTTCGCTTTACTCAAGCAGATTTCGTTGAGCCTATTTCATTTGACAAACTAGTTTTGGAAAACGCTTTTATATAAAAACGTATATTCGCTCTCTTTTTGCAAACACTAAAAAGCGAAAGGGGGAGATAAAATGAAAACTACGACAATAATTGCATTTTTATTAGTGCTTATCGGCGCGATTGTATGGCTTCTTGTGGGATTGTTCGACTTTAACCTAGTCGCATATATCTTCGGTACGGGTGCTAGCGCAGTCGTTTCGAGAATTATTTATTCACTAGTGGGAATATCTGCCTTATGGCTCATATTCTTCTGGGCAATTTACCATCCGTTTAGGGTGATAGAGTAAAAAAAAGAGCAAGTGGAAAACCACTTGCTCTTTTTTATATCAATTTTTTGAAAATATTTTTAAACCTTAATACTAACGGAACACCGACTGCATAAACGGACACCGATTGCCCTATTAAAAGAAAGGCAACTTGCACGTGATAAACGTATGCAGCGCCATAACAATATTCCCAAATTAGTGGCAAAAGCAGTGCGTTTAACAATACGGGAAAAAGTCCACCAACGGTTAACCTTAACCACGTTTTCTTAATCAACTTACCCACAGCAAAAGTCAATATTGCACTAACAAGTGTTATTAAACTGCCAAGCAACACGTCTATTAACGCACACCCCGTGATGATATTAGACACCAAGCACCCAACGAATAGCGCTGGTATAGCCTCTACGAATA
>JAZRMS010000073.1:0-2764 GCA_045647825.1 Christensenellaceae bacterium | reverse complement strand
AAAAGGTTATTATTTACGACCTTGGTGGTGGTACGTTTGACGTTTCTATTATGGAAATTGGCGACGGTGTGTTTGAAGTTTTGGCAACACACGGCAACAATATGCTTGGTGGTGACGACTTTGACAAGAGAGTTATGGATTATCTCGCTCAAGAGTTTAAGGCAAAAGAGGGCATTGACCTTTCTAACGATAAGCTCGCTATGCAAAGACTTAAAGAAGCAGCAGAAAAGGCAAAAATCGAACTTTCTGGTATGAGCAAAACTAACGTTAACTTGCCGTTTATTACTGCAGACGCAACTGGTCCAAAACACCTAGACGTTGATATTACAAAACAAAAATTCGACGCACTTACCGAAGATTTGGTTGCTGCAACCGTAGTTCCTATGCAAAACGCAATGAAGGATGCAGGACTTTCTTATTCAGAAATCGACAAGGTTATCTTGGTTGGTGGTTCAACCAGAATTCCTGCAGTTATCGACGAAGTTAGAAAGGTAACCGGAAAAGAACCTTTCAAGGGCATCAACCCAGACGAATGCGTTGCAATAGGCGCTGCTATCCAAGGCGGTGTTCTTTCTGGCGAAGTTAAAGACGTTCTTCTTTTGGACGTAACCCCACTTTCACTCGGTATTGAAACGCTTGGTGGCGTTTGCACCAAACTTATCGAAAGAAACACCACTATACCAGTAAAGAAATCACAAGTATTTTCTACTGCTGCAGACAATCAAACGGCAGTTGATATTCATATTTTACAAGGCGAAAGAGAATTTGCTAAAGACAACAAAACGCTTGGCAACTTCCAACTTTCTGGCATTGCACCAGCACCACGTGGTATCCCACAAATCGAAGTTACTTTTGATATTGACGCTAACGGCATAGTTAACGTTTCTGCAAAAGATCTTGGTACTGGCACTTCTCAAAACATCACAATCACTTCTTCAACCAACCTTTCAGATGCAGATATTGAAAAGGCTGTTAACGAAGCTAAACAATACGAAGAAGAAGACAAGAAGAGAAAAGAAGTAGTAGATAACCACAACAAGCTTGATGGACTTATCTTCACTATTGAAAAATCAATCAAAGACCTTGGCGACAAGATTTCTGATGAAGACAAGGCTAAACTTGAAGAAGCCGTTAAGGAAGCAAAGACTGAACTTGAATCTAACGATAACGATAGAATAGTTAAAGCAACTGAAAAGCTTTCTAACGAATCACAAGAAATTTTCGGCAAAATTTATCAACAAGCAAACCCTAACGCTGGCGATCCAAACGCGCAAGGCGGTGCTGGTGGGGAAGAATTTCATCAATAATTTTAACTAGTTTTATTTTCTATGATAAATTTGATGTTGTCCGTTGCGGACTTATCACAAAATTTAACAAATTTTTTAAATAACACTTTTGGCATTTGGTATATAATTATACTAAATGCCTTTGGCGTTATAGCGATAACGTTAAAAGTAATAGAATATCAATCAAAAACAAGGCGTGGCAGTTTGACGTTTGCAATACTTAGCGACTTGTGTTGGACAATGTATTTCCTTTTGCAAGGAAACTTTGTTAGTGCGTTAATGTGCGCTATTGCCGTTGGACAGTTTGCAGTCTTTATGCAAAGGGAAAAGCACTCTTGGGCAAATAGCAGGCTGTGGCTCGTGTTCTTCTTTGCTTTGCAAGGCGTGTCTGGAATATTAACGTTTATTAATTGGTATGACGTGTTTGCAATTACTGCAGGTTTAATAACTGTAGTTATGTATTACGTTTATGATAGAAAAACTTATCGAATCTTTTCATTTTTCTACGTTCTATGTTGGTTAATGAATAGTGGGTTTAACGGATACTTGTTACCACTATTAAACGATTCGTTCTCTATGGTTTCGGTTATTATTGCTATAGTTAGATATGATATTTTAAAAAGAAAAACTAATATAAAAGAACAATGAATTAATTTACTATAAAATCAATATATAGGACTCATTATGGCTAAAGATTATTACAAGATTTTAGGGGTGGATAAAAACGCAACCCCAGACGATATTAAAAAAGCATATCGCGCGCAAGTAAAAAAATGTCACCCCGATTTACACCCTGGGGATGAGGCTGCTGCAGAAAAGTTTAAGGAACTAAACGAAGCGCACGAAGTTCTTTCTGATGAAAAAAAGAGAAAGAACTACGACACTTTTGGTGACCCTAACGGTCAACAGGGCTTTGGCGGTTTTGGTGGTGGTGCTGGTGGCTTTGGCGGTTTCGGTGGCTTTGAAGATATATTCGGCGATATTTTCGGTGGCTTTGGTGGTGGAAGAAGTAGAGCGCAAACTAAAACCAAGGGCGAAGATATCACCATAGAAGTTTCTTTAAGTTTTCTTGACGCCGCAAAAGGCTGTAAAAGAGAAGTCGTTTACTCTCGCAACGAACAATGTTCTGATTGCAAGGGAACAGGCGCAAAAGGTGGCACGGCTTATAAAACGTGTGATAAGTGTGGTGGCTCTGGTCAAGTTCAATACGCTACGGGCAACGGATTTTTCCGTCAAGTAAGCGTGCGTGCGTGTGACGAGTGTAATGGCACGGGCAAAAAGATTATAGACCAATGCTCAACTTGTAAGGGCAAGGGCTATAACAGAACTACTACTAAAGTATCGTTTAATATTCCTGCAGGTGCAGATACGGGCAGTTATTTAAGAAAGGCAGGCTATGGTGAAGCAAGCCGTAACGGTGGTCCGGCAGGTGATTTAATCGTCGTTATTAAAGTAGAGCCAAGCAAACTTTTCAAACG
>JAZRMS010000072.1:0-2801 GCA_045647825.1 Christensenellaceae bacterium | reverse complement strand
CAAGTGCTGCACAAGCAAATTTTTGTCTTGGTGAGTTTACGTCTTCCCCACTAATTTCAAACATTCCGTTTTCGTGGCAAAGTTCTCTAATTCTCTTTAATTGAGCGGGCGTGTTTCTCGTTGGCATATATGCAACTGCTTGGAAACCGATTGCCTTGATTTCTTTTATTAGTTCAGGAAGGAAATCGTCCTCAAACTTTTGCGCCTTTTTGTCGCCCGTTACTGAATCGCCAACGTCGCCAAGATATGCGTATGCTGGAATTGCACCAAGGCTCTTTGCTTTCTTAACGAAATCTTCTGCAAGAGGCATTTCTTCATCTGCGTCGATATAGAAGAAAGCGGTGTCTGCTTTTAGAACGCCCAAAAGGTCGTATAAGAAATGTTCGTTTTCGTTATCCAAAAGGAAACCTTTGATCTTATCTGAAACCTTTAAGTTAAGGTCGTTTTCTAAAAATGCAATAAGTTCTGGCGTTCTGCCAAACTTTTTATCAAGTTTAACTGCGAGTGCATAGAGAAGGTGACGTTCTGTAACGCTACCACCAAGGTCTGCTTGTGACAAAGGCTTAACGTCCTTTTCAAAATCAAGTTCAACACCAAATTTGCCAAACTTGCCGGTTATAAGCTTGCACATCTTAGCATCACGTTCGTTTCTCTTTTTTCTATAGTAGTCGAGATAGTCGTTGAATTCTTTTACGTTTTGTGCTGGAATTCCGTGTGCCGCCATATAAATACAGTTTGCTTGGTCTGGGTGATTAATTTTTCCAAATCCCCTATCAAACTTACAGCGAACTTCTACACCACAAGTTGAGCCCAAGCCCACTATTTCGCAAGCTTTTTTGAATTCTTCTACACCAGAAAGGCTATCGTGATCCATAATACCTGCGCTGGTAAGCCCTGCCATATACGCCATATACGCTGCTTTGGTTGGCGAATATGGTGAGAAAGAATATATCGTGTGAATATGGTTATTTGCGTCGTTATCGCGACGAACGGGTTTTTCCGTTTGGCTATCAACGAACGCTTTTAACGCGTTTAATCTGTCTTCTGCACTTCCGCCGTTAAGTTTCTTTACTAGTTCTTGCATAAAGCACCCCACTTTTATTGTTTTACAATAAAAATTATAACTCAAACATTTCCCTTAGTCAAGCGTAATTTCCCCTTTATTTCGCTTTTGTTTAGTTTTTTCTTTAAAAAAGAAAACGCAACGGTTAAGTTGCGTTTTTATATGCTAAAATTATTTCTATTTTCTAACAGCCCCGTCGCCCGCAACAAAATACTTGTTCGTTACCAAAGCGTCTAATCCCATAGGCCCTCTTGCGTGAAGTTTTTGAGTGCTTATTCCTATTTCTGCACCCAAACCAAACACGAATCCATCGGTAAATCTTGTAGACGCGTTATGGTATACAGAAGAAGAATCGATTGCACAAGTAAACTTTTCTGCCCTTTCTTTATCTTCGGTAACTATAGCCTCTGAGTGGTGAGTGCTGTGTTCGTTAACGTGCTCTATTGCCTCTTGCAAAGAGTCTACCGTTTTAACTGAAATTATTGCGCCACCATATTCGGTGTAAAAATCTTCGTCAGTCGCATTTTTTAAGTACGGATAACCCTTTATCGTTTTAAGCGCCCTTTCATCACACCTTATTTCCACCTGCTTTTCTTCTAGCCTTTTAGCAATCAAAGGAAGTGCTTTTTCTAGCACGCTAGAATGTATTACAAGCGATTCACAAGCATTGCAAACGCTGTAGCGTTGAGTTTTAGCATTATAAATAATTTCAGTTGCTTTATTTAGGTCTGCAAATTTATCCACGTAAACGTGGCAATTCCCCGTTCCCGTTTCAATAATAGGTATGGTTGCGTTTTCAACGGCTGCTTTTATGAGCGACGCGCCACCCCTTGGGATTAAAAGATCCACGTACTTATTAAGTTTCATAAACTTTGCCGTCGTTTCTCTAGACGTGTCTTCTATAACCGAAATCACGTTTTGGTCTATCCCACACTCTATAAGTGCGTTCTTTATGACTTTTGCAACGGCAATATTTGAACGAAGAGAATCGCTACCACCTTTTAGTATTACCGCGTTAGACGTCTTAAAGCATAGCGCAAAAGCATCTGCAGTAACGTTTGGGCGGGACTCGTAAATAATTCCAACCACACCGAAAGGAACGGCTTTTTTTACTATAGATATTCCTTGTTCAACGTTTTCAAAAGAATAAAGAACCTTCCCCACGGGGCTTTTTAAGGTTGCAACTTGCTCAATGCCGACAGCCATAGATTCGATAACCTTTTCAGTCAACATAAGCCTATCTATAAACGCTTCGCTTATTCCCTTTTGTCTTGCCGATTGAACGTCTAAATCGTTTTCTTTTATAAGATAATCTTTATTTTCTCTAATGTGTTTTGCCACGGCTACAAGCGCATAATTAAGCTTTTCTTCTGGAACTAGAGAAAGATTAGCCGCAGCTTTTTTAGCATTTTTTCCAAGCGAGATTAAATCGACCATTTTATTAATCCTTTTTGAATTTTCTTTTTATTTTTTGCCAAGTATAAAAACACTTTAGCCTTAACTTGCGCAAAAATTTGCGCCTATACCACTTTTCTATCTTTTTTAGGTGCTTTGGGTCGTTTGCATCAATATATTTCTTGCCACGATAAAACCCAGTCATTACACCATAAACCATATCTTCATCAACTTGTTCAAGATAATCTTGGCTATCGCCAACCATAACGTAGCCTTTAGAATTAACTTCTACAACACGGTGCAAAACGTTTGTTCCATCTGCCCTTGTATAAAGCCCCACGTC
>JAZRMS010000071.1:0-1935 GCA_045647825.1 Christensenellaceae bacterium | reverse complement strand
AACGACATGGCTACGATCCGACTTATTAGACAACGGCACACCAATTATTCCCGTTATGCTTTATGATGAGCATAAAGCAGTAGAAATGGCAAAGAGAATGATGGATAAAGGCGTTTACGTGGTTGCCTTTTCTTATCCTGTTGTTCCTAGGGGTAAAGCTCGTATTAGAACACAAATGTCTGCAGCGCTTGAAAAGGAAGATATTTTATATATCGTAGAGTGTTTTAGGCAAGTTAAAGAAGAAATGGGTATTTAAAGCTAAAAATAAATTTAAAGGAGACTATGTCTCCTTTATTTAATTATTTAAAACAATGAAAGTGTTTAACGAAAGAAGAAATTTAGCGCACAAATTAATATTTCTTGCTTTTATAACCGTTGTCGCTTCCGTTTTGCTTTGTTGTTGTGTAAAAAATTCGGTTACTAGCCAAAACGTAATAGAGTCCACGTCGCAAGAAAGTGAAGTGTTGGTAGAAAGTGAGTTTGCCGAAAGCCGATTTTCAAGCGAAAGCGATATTGAGATTGAGTCTAACGTAGAACCCGAAAGTGATTTTGAGTCGGTTTTAGAAGAATCGCAAGAAGAAAGTGAAATTCCAGTCGCTTACTCGGTTATCTTTTTAATTGACGGAGTGGAGCATTTAAGCGAAAGCGTTATAGACGGCAATCTTTTAATCAAGCCTACAGACCCAGTTAAAGACGGTTTTGTCTTTTTGGGTTGGTATTTAAAGGACGAGTTGTTTGATTTTTCTTTGCCGATTAGCGAAAATCTAGTGCTTGTTGCAAAATGGCACGAAGTTTTTTATACGGTGACTTTTATATCAAATAGTGATAGTGAAATTTTACCGCAAAATATTAAAGAAAATGGTTTTGTAATAAAGCCAAACGACCCACAAAAAGAAGGCTTTGAGTTTTTAGGTTGGTACTTAAACGGCGAGATCTTTGATTTTTCTTCTCCGATTTGCCAAAATTTAGAACTTGTTGCTATGTGGCAAGCGATTGTTCCACCTACAGTAATAGTAACTTTTGATACAAACGGTGGCGTTTATGCAGAAAATAAAGTAATTGATAAAAATAGTTGTGTAACAAAACCAAACGACCCAATTAAAGAAGGTTTTGTCTTCATTGGTTGGTATTTAAATGACGAGTTGTTTGATTTTGCTACTGTTATAAATGAAGATATTGTTTTAGTTGCAACGTGGGAACAGTTAAAGCCAATTGAAGAATTAGTAGGCACTTGGCGTGGTTGCGTGTCTTCAAGCACAAACGAAGAGAGAGTTTTGCAAATAGTTTCATCTAGCGCAGGGGCTTTGCAAATTAACAGATTAGGAATTTCACTCACTATAACCTATAGCGTAAAACAAGTGACTTACTATGCAAACGTTGTTATAATATGCTATGAACACAACGGAGTCTTACATGATTTACATTTTGAATTTAACGGCGAAAACCTTGTTTGCAAAGATGTAATTTTAGATGAAGAAATGATTTTATCAAAAGAATACGTAAACTAAAAAAGACACCAAGCGGTGTCTTTTTTGCATAAATATTAAAGTTTTTTAAGTATTTTTATTGTTTTAGTTTCGTTTGCCTTTAACGTAAAGCAGTTGTCAGAAAGTAGATATGGCACGTCAAGCATAACGAAAGGATTAAAGCTATTTGTCGTAACTGTAATTTCTGTTTCCGTTTGGCTAACGACAATTGGCTTAGTAAAACTCAAGTCAAGGTCTACAAAGCGTTCTTTTACAAATAAAGCCCTATCTTCACCTAAATTTGAACTAATATCGCAAAGAATAACAGTGGAATTTGTAAGCTTGTCTTCAACACAAGAAAAATCACACTCAAAAATTTTCTCCGTGCAATTTTCATTAGTTTCAAAAGAAATAGTCGTAGAGTAGACGTCGGTATTAGTTTTTACGTCAAAGTCGGATCGTAGCCATG
>JAZRMS010000070.1:0-6857 GCA_045647825.1 Christensenellaceae bacterium | reverse complement strand
CACACTCACGATAGAAGAATGGAAGTTTATCTATATCTTGATATGGGGGAGAACGACATTGTTTTCCATATGATGGGCGAACCTACTCAAACAAGACATATTATAATGCACAACGAAGAGGCGGTAATTTCACCATCTTGGTCAATCCACTCTGGCGTTGGAACAAGGGCGTATTCGTTTATTTGGGCTATGTGGGGTGAAAACCAAGAATTTACCGATATGGATCATATTAAGACGTCTGACTTGTTATAATCAATAAATTTTTTAAAGAAATGAACTGTATAGCGAAAACAAAACTTTTTCGTTTTGGTAATAAAAACGTTGATTTCACGACTGGGAAGATGTTTAAAAACATTTTGTTGTTTTCAATCCCAGGCGTAATCATTGCAATAATTCAGTTTGCTTTTGATAATATAGGCACGCTATTTATTGGACAAGCTGGTGCAGTATATCAGGCGGCGGTAGGGTGTTCTAGCTCAATCATAGGCTTTGGAATTGGTGGGTTAATACATTTAGCTAATGGAGGAGGACTTGCCATAGCAATAGCAAAAGGAAAGGGTGATGAAGAAGAGCAAAGAAAAATTATACGATCTTCTATAGCTTTTTCTTTCACGTTAGGCCCTATAATATCCGTTCTTGGATTTTTTCTAGCCGAGCCTATTTTGCACGTACTTGATACGCCTGCTGATTGTATGCAATGGGCAGTTTTATATTTGAGAATATATTTTCTTTGTGCGCCAGCAAGGCTAGTTGGCAATTTTGCAATGGCTATTTCTCGTGGAATGGGCTATTCTAATAAGCCACTTAGATATATGTTTGTTGCAGGCTTATCAAAAATAATAATCACCTTTGTTGGCGTTGTGTTGTTAAAATGGCACGTAGTTGCAATTGCATTAAGTACTATTGTTGCAGACAGCGTTGTGGCAATTTGGGGATTAATAGATCTAAAAAAAGGGTTTGGAAAGGTTAAATGGCGTTTAAAAGAAACGCGTTTTTATGGCAGAGAAACTAGTCGTATTTTATTGTTGGGATTTCCTACCGTGCTTGGTGGATGGAGTTTGTCGTTTGGGGCAATAGTCATGCAATCAAAAATTAATCTTTTCCCCAGCGTGGCATCTGCTGGGGGGTTGATTGCATCAACGATAAATCAAATAGTCTTTTTAATTGCCACGGGATTTACTACAACGGTTGGAACTTTCGTTGGGCAAAACTGGGGAGCAAAACAATATAAAAGAATACGAAGAGGCATGGGTTATATAGCAGCTGTCGTGATGCTTTCGGTGCTATTGATTACTGTGGCTGTCGTGTTATTCAAACAACAGATATGTGGGTTGTTTTCTAGCGATAGTGAAGTTTTAGAAATGGCGTATTTGAGGCTGGAAAACGATTTGTTGCACGGAACGTTTTTGCAACCTTTAGCTTCGCTGTTCGGAATGGCGCTAAGCGCAATGGGTTTTGCCGTGTGGCCGATGATAACGAATTTTATATCGGTGTTTATCAATATAGTGTGGGCGCTTGTAATTTTTCAATTAAATCCAACTTTAGAATTTTTGTATCTAGTTTTTCCGGTCACGGCTATTTTTACTGGTGTTGCAGACCTTGTAATAACGTTGATTATATTAAAAAAAGTCATGAAAAAACACAAGACGGAGTGAGTTGTGTTGCTAGCATATAGTTTTTGGTAATAGGTTGGTCTAGTTGAATTAAAATTTATACCTAGCATTAGATAATAGGAGGAAAAAATAAAATGAAAAACATGTTTGACTTAAACGGAAAGGTCGCACTAGTTACGGGTGCGGCGCACGGAATTGGCTATTATATGGCAAAAGCTCTTGCAGATGCAGGGGCAACTATCGTTATTAATTCTAGCAATTTAGCATCTCTTGAAAAGGGGTTAAATCAATTTAAGAGCGAAGGAATTAGTGCCAAGGGCTACGTTTGCGACGTTACTGACGAGAAAGCCGTTAAAGAAATGGTTTCTGCTATTGAAAAAGAAGTGGGGGTTATTGATATTTTGGTTAATAACGCTGGAATAATAAAGCGTATTCCCATGTGCGATACAACGGTTGACGAGTTTAAACAAGTTTTAGGCGTTGACCTTGTTGCGCCTTTCATTATGGCAAAAGCCGTTATACCACAAATGATAAAAAAGGGTGGCGGAAAGATAATAAACGTTTGCTCTATGATGAGTGAGCTAGGCAGAGAAACGGTTTCTGCATACGCGGCTGCAAAGGGTGGCTTAAAAATGCTTACTAAAAATATTGCGTCTGAATACGGCGAATACAATATTCAATGCAACGGCATAGGCCCAGGGTATATTGCAACCAGCCAAACTGCACCGTTAAGAGAAAGACAAGCGGACGGCTCTCGTCATCCGTTTGATAGTTTTATTATTTCTAAAACGCCTGCCGGACGTTGGGGAAATCCAGAAGATTTGGCAGGACCTACCGTGTTCCTTGCATCTAACGCATCTGATTTCGTTAACGGGCACGTTTTATACGTTGACGGCGGTATTTTGGCTTATATAGGAAAACAGCCTAAATAGGAGAAACAATGTATTGTTATAATTACGAAGATTTAAGAAAAATGTCTAAAACGGAAGAGGGAATAAAGGTCTTTGAAGAGGCTAAAGAAACTTACGATAAGTTTTATAAAGACGTTCCCGTTCAAACTTTCAACTATTCCTTAATAAAGTTATATTACCAAACGGGGGATAGAAAGCAACACGAAAGGATTGTGTTTGATAGAAGAAGAAGGTTTTATCTTCTTCAAATACTTGCCCTTTGCGACGATAAATATTTAGATCCGTTAGAAGATATTATATCTACTATTTGCGACGAATTCACGTGGGTTTTGCCAGCACATAATTACGTTAAAGAAGATAATAGTTTCGACTATACGGTAATAGACCTTTATTCTGCAGAAACGGGGCTATACCTAGCTGAAACCGCTTATATTTTCGGGGATAAATTATCGGTTGACATTAGAAACAAAATAAGAATTTCCATAGAGCAAAAGATTATAAAAAATTACGAAAGCAGAACTTTCGTGTTTGATGGATTGCACAATAACTGGGCGGCGGTTTGTGCCGGTGCTGTTGGCGGGACTTATCTATATGCTTTTCCAGAAAGATTTCCTTTGGTGGAAGAGCGCATTTTTAAAACGCTAGCAGCTTATCTTGATAGCGTTGACCAAGAAGGGTATTCTGGCGAAGGCATGGGATATTGGGAATACGGCTTTGGATATTTTTGCACTTTCTTTGACGTGTATCATCAAATTACGGGAAAGTGGCACGAACTACTAGAACTAGAAAAGGTTAAAAACGCGGTAAAATATTTCAAAAACGCAAATTTAGGGAAAGGACAATTCTTGCCTTATGCAGATGGTGGCGTAAAAGAAGTGGCGCTTAATCCTTGCTTTTTATATGCGATTAAAAATCTTTTTCCAAAAGACTTTGTTTTTACCGAAGAGATTGACGTTGGTGATTATAAAACCCTTTCGTATCGCGCACTTGGTGTAAGGTGTATGTATGGGCGAGTTAATTATCGCCCACAAGCAATAGAAAGTGAACAAACTTTTTTCTACAAGGAAAAGCAAGTTTTTATTTATAAGAATAAAGATTATTCTTTCACGGCAAAAGGCGGTTGCAATCACGAACCACACGGACATTTGTGCGTTGGCGCTTTCCATATCTTAAAAGATGGAAAAAGGTTTATAGTCGATCCAGGTCCGGGCGAATATACTTATGGATACTTTAAGATTTGGGATGATTCGTTTGAGGGAAGATACGGCGAAAAAATCTTTGCGTGTAGTTCGCTTGCTCATAGCGTTCCGATAATCAACGGCAAAGGTCAACCATATAATCTACGTGGCGATAAGGCAGAAGTTATAGAGCAAACTGACAAGAAGTTAAAGCTAGATATTTCAAAAGTGTATGGTGATAAAACTGATGGAATATTCGTTAGTTATTTAATGGAAGACAAAGCCATTAAGGTTAAATACTGCTGTAAAGGTGTTGAAAAAGCAACTTTCCGCTTTGTTTCGGAATATAAACCGACCGTTAACGGAAAGCAAACTATGGTGGAAGAATTGACTATAAAAAACGACGCGAACTTAACGGCAAAGGTTAGCGAAAAAGAATTTTCTAACATCGGCGCGAAAATGACAACTCTTTACTTGATTGACTATGAAATGGTTGGCAACGATGCAAGCGTGGAATTTACTTTTGGGTTTTGATTATGAGTATAAAAGAAATATTAAAAGAAAACGAAAAATGGGTGGACGAAGTCTTTTCGTTGATAGATAAAAAAATGTCTAAAGTGGCTATAAGAAGTCGCGAGAAACTTCCTTATAGCGTAGATAAAGGCGTTCACACCGAAAGACAGCGCTATTGGTGGACAAACGGATTTTGGGGCGGAATTATGTGCTTAATGTATAACGCAACCAAAAACGAAGAGTATAAAATAACGGCAAAAAGTGCAGAAAAACTACTTGACGAGGCGTTTAACTATTTTGATGAACTTCATCACGACGTTGGATTTATGTGGCACTTGACTTCTTCTGCACTATATAGGTTGACAAACGAAAAGGGCTCTAGGAATAGGGCGCTAATAGCAGCGTCTATTTTGGCTAGCAGGTTTAATTTTAGTGGAAAATATATCCGTGCGTGGAATGGCATTGTTCGTGGCGACGACAGCAAGGGGCTAACCATAATAGATAGCATGTTAAATCTTCCACTTCTTTACTGGGCAAGCAAGGAAACGGGGGACGATAGGTTCTATAAAGTTGCAGTATCGCACGCAGATATGACAATGCGTGACCACGTTAGAGAGGATGGCACGGTAAATCACGTTGTAGTTCATAATCCCGAAACGGGGGAAATGATTGCTTCAAGAGCGGGGCAAGGATATAGCGAAAATTCTGCTTGGTCTAGGGGGCAAGGTTGGGCGATATACGGATTTGTTCTTTCTTATTTGCACACTAAAGAGCAAAAATATTTGTCCGTTGCAAAAAAGGTTGCAGATGAGTTTATAAAGCAAACCGAAAAAACGGGTTGGATACCAAAAATAGATTTCTCTGCGCCTAGCGATAAAGATGGTGTGGACACTTCTGCGGGTGTTCTTTCTGCTTGTGGATTTATAGAAATAGCTAAAATTACAGGTGAGGAAAAATATCTTACTAGCGCTATTAAAATATTAAAGGCAACGGTGGAAAAGTGGTGCGACTTTAGTTGTGAAAACGACGGATTGCTGTTTGGCAGTAGCGAGTCGTATGCTGGAGGGTGGCACAAAAACATTATTTACGGCGATTTCTATTTGATAGAGGCATTGTTAAAACTAAAAGACGTGGATTTTTTAATTTGGTAAACGTATAAAAACAAAAAATAGTAGCATACTTAAAAGACTTGAATTCTTCTTGTTGCAAGTACATAAAGGAGGATTTATGTCAAGTAGAGTAGTTATTTGTGGGGTAGACACTTCCACTTTGCCAAAGTTAAAAGGTAAAGAGAGTGAAGAACTACTAACAAGGATTAAAAATGGAGATGAGAGAGCAAGAGAAGATTTTATCGTTGGAAATATGCGACTTGTTCTTTCAGTAATCAAGCGTTTTCGCTCAAAAATCAAAAGTTCGGACGACGTTTTTCAAGCGGGGTGTATAGGGCTAATTAAAGCCATTGATAATTTTGATTTGTCTTTCGGTGTAAAATTTTCCACCTACGCCGTGCCTATGATAATAGGCGAAATTAAAAGGTTTTTGCGTGACGTCAATTCGTTAAGGGTTGCAAGAAGTATTCGCGACACGGCTTATCAAGTGCTTAAAACCCGTTCGGAATTAGAGAAAAATGATGAAGAAGCGTCGCTTGAAAAAATAGCAGAGCAAATGAACACGCCGTTAAACGAAGTGGTGTATGCGCTAGACGCTATATCGGACACCGTTTCGCTATACGACCCCGTTTATAACAAGTCGGGTGATGAACTTCTTTTGATAGACCAAATAGGTGATGAGAAAAACACCGACGAAAAGTGGACGGAAAACGTTGCCCTTTGCACGGCGCTAGATAATTTGGGCGAAAGGGAAAAAAAGATTATAGAGTTAAGATACTTTGAGGGTAAAACCCAAACGGAAATAAGTGCAGAAGTGGGAATTTCTCAAGCGCAAGTATCAAGGCTAGAGAAGAACGCATTAGTTCAGATGCGCAATAGAATCAGCTGATTTAAAGATAAAAAAGGTTTTGACCGATTTGGTCAAAACCTTTTAGTTTATACAAAAATTAAATTATTTGCATTCGTCTGCTTTGCCTGCGCAACCAAGAACGTTTACTAATTTATGTTTAACGATTTCTTTGATGTTAGCACGAGCAGGTTTCAAATATTCTCTTGGGTCAAACTTGTCTGGTTTTTCGTTAAAGAATTGACGGATAGTACCAGTCATAGCAAGACGGAGGTCAGAGTCGATATTGATTTTGCAAACTGAAAGAGCTGCAGCCTTTCTCAATTGTTCTTCTGGAACACCGATAGCATCTGGCATTTTACCGCCGTTTTCGTTTACCATCTTAACGTATTCTTGTGGAACAGAAGAAGAGCCGTGTAAAACGATTGGGAATCCAGGGAGCTTTTCAGAAACAGCTTCCAAAATGTCAAAACGAAGTGCTGGTGGAACGAGAATACCTTCTTCGTTTCTGGTGCATTGTTCTGGCTTGAATTTGTATGCGCCGTGTGAAGTACCGATTGCGATTGCAAGGCTATCAACACCAGTTCTGGTTACGAATTCAATAACTTCTTCTGGTTTGGTATAACTTTCTGCACCGTGTTCAACCTTAACGTCGTCTTCGATACCAGCTAAAGTACCAAGTTCGC
>JAZRMS010000069.1:0-9170 GCA_045647825.1 Christensenellaceae bacterium | reverse complement strand
AGTAGGCTATTAATATTTAAACTTTTTCGCTTCAACTCGATTGATTTTGACGGAAAAATACTGCGATATACTGCGTTAACACCGCTTGGCAATATGTAAACTATTGCCTTCGGGTGTTGCCTTGTCTATCTTGTGTTTTTCTCGCCAACCTACAAAATGAATTTGGTATAAATCAAACGTATTCCACTTCGTCGCCTTTAATGGTGTAAAATACTGCACATTACTTCGTGTTTTTTATAGGCATTTCAAGGTTTATTTAACGTAGTAGTTTTAATATAAAAAGTATAAAAAAGTGTTTGAGAGTAATATTAGGGTTATAAGGAGAACTTAATGATAACTTTTATTAACGAAAACGGATTTGCTTTTAGCGTTCAATTATCTTCGCTTTTAGCGCCCATCATTATAGGGCTATGCGTTACGATTGCCTTTTACGTTTTGCGTTCTATCGGTATTTTCGTGCTTGCTAAAAGAGCAGGGATAAATAAGAGATTTTTGGCGTTTATTCCGTTCGTTTGGATATATTTGGCGTGCAAACTTATCGGCAACGCGCAAATTTTTGGCAGGACTTTTAGTCAACTTGCCGTGCTATTTTGCGTGATTTTTTCGGTTGCTGGATATTTGCAATTTATCTTCGACTTTTTGCTATATTTCCCTATAGCAGGCAACTTGCTTTACGGCAGAGAAATTTTTATCATTGCAAGAGAAGAGCTTGCATCAGGCTATACGCCAACTTTGGCGCAAGGAATTTACGGGGGCGCAGATTTTGTTAATCCGTATAAAGGGGCGCTATATACCATTTATCAAATACTAAACGTTTCTAGCTATTTCTTGTCCGTGCTTAACATTGCATCTTTGGTAATAGGAATTAGCGTTTACTTTAACCTATTCAAAAATTACTGGCCACAACACTATATGCTTTTCGGCATACTTTCAATTTTTGGTTTGTCTGCACCTTTCGTGTTCGCAATCAGAAACAAAAAGCCTATTAACTTTAACGATTATTTGCGTTCTAGATACGGGGTATACGGTGGGCATTACGGCAATCCTTACGGTGGATATAGTGGTGGCAATCCGTATGGCAACGGATACAATCAAAGTGGTTATAACCAAGAGCAAACCCCACCAAAATCACCATTTGAAGAGTTTGCGGGAAAGGGCGAAAAAGACCCTGGAAATCCTTTTGAAGAGTTTGATAATAAAAAATAAGAGTATAATTTATGACAAACGAAAACATTGCCGCAATATCCACGGCGCTTTCTGCAAGTGGGGTTGCGGTTATTAGAATAAGTGGGGACAGCCCACTTTCAATAGCCGAAAAAATGTTTTTGCCATTAGGTAAAACTGCGGTCAAAGACTTTGAGCCTTATAAAATGTACGTTGGGGAAATCGTTGCAGATGGTTTTAATGATTTTGGTTTATGCGTATATTTTAAAGGGCCAAAGAGTTTTACTGGTGAAGATATTGTTGAATTTCACTCTCACGGTGGCGTTGCTATAACAAGGGGTATTCTTAAAAAGATTTTATCTTTAGGTGCAAGGCTTGCTGGAAACGGTGAGTTTACAAAGCGCGCTTTTATGAACGGCAAACTTTCACTCTCTTCTGCAGAAGGCTTAATCGATATGATTAACAGCGAATCGGTTAGTGGGGTTAAGGCAGGATATAATCTTTATAGAGAAAAACTAACTAACGAAGTTAACTCTTTGCAAGATATGATAACCGACGTTTTGGCAGAAGTTGATGCCGATATGGACTTCCCAGAAGAAGATTTAGAGAAAAAGTCCACCGAAGTTTTAGAAAACACGGTTAGAGAAGTAGTGGCAAGAATAGACGCTTTATTAAAGACTTATCGCACGGGTAGAACGCTAAAAAACGGTGTTAGCGTGGGGATAGTTGGAAAGCCTAACACGGGAAAGAGTTCTATTTTGAACGCGCTATTAGATTACGACAGAGCAATCGTTTCTGACGTTGCGGGAACTACTAGAGATATAGTAGAGGGCGTTATCGAATACAATGGCGTGCGCTTTAATTTTTCTGATACGGCAGGTATTAGAGAGAGCGAAGACAAGGTGGAAGAACTTGGCGTTATTCTTTCAAAAAAGGTTTTAGATCAAAGCGACCTTTTATTGTTCGTTTTAGACGCATCTAACGTGACCGAAGAAGATCAAAATATTTATCAACTTGTAAAAGACAAAAACGTACTTTTTGCCGTTAATAAAACGGACAAGAGCGATTATAAAGATGAGAGAGCGGATATTTACGTTTCTGCGCTTAAAAAAGAGAATATCGAACTCTTAAAAGAAATGATTTTCGATAAAACTATCGGTAGTGGCGTGGACTTAAACGGCGACTTTTTGTGCGAAGAAAGGCACTTTAACGCACTTAATAGAGCAAAAGACAAACTTTCTTTTGCGTTAACCAACATAGGTTCAGTTCCACTTGATATTTTAGCTATTGACGTTAAGGATGGTTGGGATGCGCTTGGCGAAATTTCAGGGCGCACGGCAACCGAAGATATTATTAACGACATTTTCTCAAAGTTTTGCGTGGGAAAATAGTCAAAGGGAAGATTTATGGTAAATCTTGAACTATATAGGGTTTTTTATACCGTTGCTAAATGCGGAAGTTTAACCAAGGCGGCGGAAGAGTTATACATATCCCAACCTGCAGTTTCTCAAGCAATCAAACAGCTAGAAACACAGCTTGGTGGAAAACTCTTTAACCGTACTCATAGGGGTATGGAACTTTCTGAAGTTGGTGGCAAGCAAATTTTTGCAACCGTTGAAAAGGCGCTAAAACTCTTTGATGATGCAGAGAGCAAGTATGCAGAGTTAAAGGACACGGCAACGGGAATAGTTAGAATTTGCGCGTCTGATACCGTTAGCACGCACTTTTTGTTGCCTATAATAAAAAAATATCACGATAAATATCCAGACGTGAACTTGGTTTTGCAAAACTGCACTTCAAGTGAAACGGCAGATATGTTAAAAAACAACAAGGGCGACATAGGGTTTGTCAATCTTCCGTTAGATGATAGTGATATTAACCTTTCGGATACCGTTATGCAACTGCACGACACCTTCGTTGCAAGTGAAAAGTTTAGCGAACTTTTTGACTGCGTGGTCGAATTAAAGCGTTTGCAAGATTATCCTTTACTTATGCTAGAACTAGCAACGGCAACAAGACAGGCAATAGTTAGTTTTGCGCATTCGCAAGGCATACATCTTCACCCAGAAATTGAACTTGCAAGTTTAGAGCTTATGACCGAACTTGCAAAAAACGGCATTGGCATTGCTTGTATTCCAAAAGAATTCGTTAAACACGAACTTGAAGAAGGAAGTCTAAAGGAAATAGTGACTAACCCTTCTCTTCCAACAAGGGCAATAGGGCTTGCTCTTCCTAAAGACAAGGCGCTAACCTTTGCGGTAAAAGAATTTATAAAAATGGTAAACGGAAAGTAGGGGGAACTATGGAAATTTGGCAAGCGATTATTTTGGGGGCTGTGCAAGGCTTTGCAGAGTTTTTGCCTGTATCTTCTAGCGGACACCTATTGCTTTTGCAAAGATGGTTAGGGGTGACCGAAGGTGGATTATTCTTTGACATAATGCTCCACGTGGGAACGCTAATTCCCGTTTTCGTGGTTTTCTATAAGCAGATTATAGATTTGTTTAAAAGACCTTGGAACAAAATGCTTTTCTTGATAATAGCGACAATTCCTGCAATGATAACGGGGCTAGTATTAAGCGACGTTGTAGAAGGCGCGTTCTACGGTGGGAACTTGCTTTCTGCAATACTATTAAGCGCAACTTTCTTGCTAACGGCAGGCGAACTATTCTTGTCTGAAAGAATAAGCAAGAAAAACAAAACTGCTTTGCCATTAAGTTACAAGAGTTCTCTAATTCAAGGTGTTGCGCAAAGCATTGCAATAGTACCCGGACTATCAAGAAGTGGAACTGTTATTTCGGCAGGTTGTTTTGCAGGGCTTGATAGAAGTGAAAATGCAAACTTTACTTTTTTGATGAGTATTCCTATTATTTTAGGTGCGGCGCTAGTATCTAGTTTAGACGTTATAAAAAGTGGTGTGACAATAGATTTTGTTCCCGTTTTGTTTGGCGTTATAACTGCAATGATTACGGGATATATCGCAATAAAAGTAATGCTTAAAGTGATAAAAAAGGCAAACTACAAATGGTTTAGTTTGTATTTAATTATTATGGCTATAGCGTCCACGTTTAGTTTTGTCGCTTTCGGGGCGTAAAAAAATAAAAGCAAAACAAAGGAGAAAAAATGAAGAAATTTTTTGGGGAATTTAAGAAATTTATCACTCGTGGCAACGTTCTCGATATGTCTGTCGGTGTTATCGTTGGTGGTGCGTTTACCGCGATCGTAAATGGACTTTCAAATTTCGTGCTAAAACCTATTATCAACTGGATTTTGGCGTTGGTTTTAGGCAAAGGTTCACTTGATAGTATCGTAACTTTCCTTGGCGAACCTGCAAAGAAAGTTGGTGCTGACGGCGTTACTATGGAAATAGACCTTGCCAACTCTTTCTATATTGACTGGGGCGCATTTATTAATGCAGTAATCAATTTCTTGCTTATCGCAATCGTGCTTTTCTCTATAGTTAGAGTGATCAATCGTATGAAGGAAGGTAATAATAAGTTCAAAGACAATCTTGGAAAGCTTTATCTCAACAAGGCAGAAAGAAAAGAACTTAAAGTCGCAGGGATTAAACTTCACGATAGAGAAGCGATTAAGGCTTACTACGCAGAAAAAGAAAAGAAAGAATTAGAAGAAAAGGCTGCTGCAGAAGCAGAGGCGAAAAAAATTGCAGAAGAAAAGGCTGCTTTAGATCGCCTTGCTAACCCAACCACCGAAGATTTGTTAAAGCAAATTAAGGAACTTTTGCAAGCAAAACTAGATAAATAATTTCAGATAAAAGTCGGAGTAAAAACCCCGACTTTTTTATTTTTAAAAATAAAAAATCGCAAAAATAAAGTCTTTACGATTTATGTAAAAAGTGGTGGTTTGTGTAATATTTTATATAAAATTCAATAAAAATTTGGTGTATAATGTGAGCACATAATTAAATTAGAGGTGCATTATGAAAAGAATGGTTATAGTTGGTGCAGGATTTAGATGCTACCACATGTTTGCTAAAAGTATTAGAGACAGATTTTCAGACAGATGCAAGCTTGTTGGCGTTTGCGACCCCAACTACAAGCGCGCTCAAATCTATATCGATACTATCGATAAGGATATGAAGTATTACGACGATTTTGACAAGATGTTAGAAGAGCAAAAGCCAGATGCCGTTTTGGTTACCACGCCAGACGGATTACATCATAAATATATAATTAAAGCCCTAAACGCAGGGATTGACGTTTATACAGAAAAGCCTTTGACCAACACTAGAGAAAAGTGTGAGGCAATAAGAGAGGCTGAAAAGAAGAGTGGGAAAAAAGTTACCATCACCTTTAACTGTAGATTTATTCCATACTTTGCAAAGGTGAAAGAGATTTTAGGAACGGGTATTATTGGCAAGCCACTCTTTATCAACTACGATTATCATTTAAATTTCACTCACGGTGGCGATTACTTTAAGCGTTGGCACAGAATGATGGAAAACAGCGGTGGTATGCTAGTTCATAAATCAACCCACCACTTTGACGTTATGAACTGGATGCTTAACGACGATCCTGAGTCAGTAGTGGCGCTTGCAAATAGAGTTTATTATGGCAACGACGATAGACCACACGGCGAACGTTGTTTGCAATGTGAATATAAAAAGACTTGCACAAGCTTTGATTGGTATGACGACGATAAAGACGATATTATGCTTCTTTACTTTGGTGCAGAAGACGTTGACAACTATCATCGTGACCATTGCGTATTTAAGCCAGACACCGATATTTACGATAATATGAGCGTATCCGTTCAATATAAGAGTGGCGCTATAATGGCTTATACCTTACACATGTTTAGCACGGACGAAGGGTTTAGAATAACCATTTCAGGAACTAAAGGAAGAATTGAATTTGGTAATTTGAGCGCGACGGGTTCTGGTTCTATAATTAAGATTATCACAGACGACGGCGTGGTGCAAACTGTAACCGTTCCACAAGGCACGGGTTATCACGCTGGTGGGGACGACAATATGCTAGATATGTTCTTTGGCGACAAGCCAGACCCACTAGGTCAATGTTCAACCAGTTACGACGGCATTAAGTCTGCAATGATGGGTATTGCCGCAAACGAAAGTATTAAATCGGGAAAGAGAATAGACTTAACCGAATTTTTAAGAAAGATTAAATAATGAAAACGCTAATAAAAAACGTAAACGTCGTTACTGCAAAAGAAGTTATTAATAATGGCGCGGTAGTAATAGAAGACGGGTTAATCGTTAAAATAGGTCAAGATAGGGCAAGCGAAGTTATAGATGGAAAGGGCGCGTATTTAATCCCTGGTTTTATCGATTTGCATTGTCACGGTGGTGTGGGGCTTGATTTTATAGATTGTTCGGTTGAAGAAATGGAAAAACTTTCTTCTTTCCACTTAAATCACGGAACTACCACTATGCTTGCAACCACTCTTACCGCAAGACCAGAAATAACAGAAAACTGCCTTAAAACTTTTGGCGAATATAAAGAGAAAAATCCAGACGGAATTTTGATAGGTATGCACATGGAAGGGCCTTGGTTTTCGCCTGCGCAATGTGGCGCTCAAGATCCTTTTAACATGGCAAAACCATCTGCTAGAGAGATAGAGCGCATAAAAGAGCAATATCCTTTCGTTCTTCGCGCATCCGTTGCACCTGAATTAGATGGCGCAATGGAGTTTGGAAGAAAGGGAAGTGAACTTGGCGTTGTAATTTCTGTTGGGCATACTGATGCTGATTTTGACACCGTTGTTAAAGCAAGCGAAAACGGATATACCTTAATGACGCACTTTTATTCTGGAATGAAAGGTGTTGAAAGGGTTAATTCGTATAGAGTTGCAGGTGCAGTTGAGGCAGGGTATTATCTAGATGATATGGACGTTGAAATAATTGCAGACGGCAAACACCTTCCGTATTCGCTATTAAAATTAATCTATAAAATAAAGGGCGCAGATAAAATTGCGTTGATAACGGATGCCACGCGTGGTTGTGGTTTCCCAAACGGCACTAAAACGTTTATAGGTCCAAAACAAGATGCAATGGAAATTATTATTGATGACGACGTTGCAAAACTAGGGCAAGGCTCTTTCGCTGGCAGTACTGCTACTTACGATAGGCTCTATCGCACTATGGCAGATGCCGTTGGAAAAGATTTTGTTGCGCTTTCTAAAATGGCATCTACAACCCCTGCACGAATTATGGGATTTAAGGATAGGGGCGAAATAGCCGTTGGAAAGAGAGCAGACCTAATTTTAATGAGCGAAAATCTTGAAATTGAAAAAATAATATATAAAGGAAATATAGTAAAATGAAACTAATCGTATCAAAAACAACAAAAGAACTTGGCAAAGCATCTGCAGATCACGCAGCAAAGCTTATTAACGAAGCTATTGCAGAAAAAGGCTACGCTCGTATCCTTCTTTCTACGGGCGCTTCTCAATTCCCTTTCTTTGAAGAATTTATCAAAGAAGATATCGACTGGTCTAAAGTGGAAATGTTCCACCTTGATGAATACGTTGGAATTTCTAAAGAACACCCAGCATCTTTCAACAAATACTTAACTGAAAGATTTGTTTCTAAAGTTCCACTAAAGAAAGCAAACCTTATCAACGGCCAAGAAGATCCAGAAAAGACCATTGCAAACCTTACTGCACTTCTTTCAGAATGCCCAGTAGACGTTGGTTTAATCGGTATCGGTGAAAACGCACACATTGCGTTTAACGATCCACCTGCAGATTTTGACGATCAAAGATTTTACAAGGTTGTTACTCTTGCTCCACGTTGCTTGCAACAACAAATCGGCGAAGGTTGGTTTAAGTCTGTTGAAGAAACTTATAAACAAGCAATCAGCATGACTTGCTCTCGCATTATGGCTTGCAAACACATTATCAGCGTTGTTCCATACGCAGTAAAGGCAGAAGCAATCTACAACACCTTAAACACCGAACTTTCTGTAGACGTTCCTGCAACCCTTATGAAAAAGCACGCAGATTGCACCGTTTATTGCGACGCAGATTCTGCATCAATGCTCACTAAAGAACTAATCGAAAAGTTTGCATAATTAATTTTTAGATATTAAAAGCAAATAACCACTTCTTTGTTGAAGTGGTTATTTTTTCACAAACAATGATAATTTTTAACAAAAATTATTCTATAATGGAAAAATTTGTGAAAAATTTTCAAAAAATATTTAAAAATGGGTGAAAAATACTTTACAAAGTTTGTCGAAAGTAGTATTATATCATTGTCGAAAGGGAAACCACTCGGCAACAAACAAAGCTCATCATTTTCCCCCTTATCATATATTATTCAGGAAGCAGTTAACGGTGTTAATTGCTTTTTGAATTTTTAAAGGCTTTATATGCTATGCGTGGCGTCGTTTACTGCCCAAATCGAAAGACTTCAATGACCAGACGGTCTATTTCATCCTTTCGCTTGGTCGAGCCTAGCCACGCTTGCATCTAAAGCCTTTAATTTTTTAAGGGTTTTAATACGCAATGAAAATTTGCTATTTACAAATTAATAAAAGTGTGATATTATGTAAAAAACAATTTTGGTTGTTTTAATATAAGATATAGGGGGAATTAACATGGAAATTAAAAACGATACTTACTTTAAAGCCAACGTTTCTAAAAAATCGCTTATTGTTTTAATGGTGATTTCGCTTGTCTTTTATTTGGCTGTTACTATTTTGAGTGTGATATTTTATGTAGACGTTTATTCAAGGCGTGGTGAAGATTTTAACGGGCTTGGCGTTGCCGTTGGATTGGTACTTTTGCTCGGTTATGGGAGCATAGGCAATTTAATATCCGTTGGAGTATCCATTGCCGGCGTGTGTGTTAGCAAAAAGAAACAAAAGCTTGGATTAAATAAATTATGGATGATTTTCTTTTCTATTATGATTGTTCTTCCGATAATTACCGAAGTTTTGTTCGTGGTTTTATTTTTGTCAATAACTTAACGATTAAAAAAAGAAAAAGCAGGGAAAATTCCCTGCTTTTTAAATTTGTTGTTT
>JAZRMS010000068.1:0-1868 GCA_045647825.1 Christensenellaceae bacterium | reverse complement strand
CGCTTGCCGTTATATAGGTCGTTTAATAAAGTCAACTCGTCTAAGGCGTGGTCACGCCTCTTTTCAAGCTCTAACTTCTTCTCTTTGTATTTTGCCATTTCTTCTTTTTTAGCATCAAGAAGTTTGGCGTTTTCTTCTATCTTTCTATCACTTGAAAGTAGTCCTACGGTATCTTTTCTTCTAGAACCACCCGTCATTGAGCCTTGTGGTGCAAACACGTCGCCATCCAAGGTTACCATCTTAAACGCAAAACGATATTTTTCTGCAATTCTCGTTGCGTTGTCGATATTATCTACTATTAAGGTGTTTCCTAAAAGGTTAGAAATAATATTTTCGTATTGTTTATCGTATGAAACAAGCTCGTTAGCAGCACCTAGCGCACCCTTTTCTTTAAGAGCAAACTCCATTTGTGGATGCACGTCCCTAGGCTTTACTGAATTTATAGGAAGGAAGGTCATTCTTCCTAAATTGTTTGCCTTTAAGTAGTTTATCAAATATTTTGCGTCGTCCGTCGTTTCAGTTACAACGTTTTGAGCAGCAGTTGCAAGTGCCGTTTCAAGCGCGATATCATATATTTTGTCGCTCTTTATAAGTTCTGCAACAACGCCCTTTATTCTTCTTTTTACTTCTGGATTTTCTTTAGCCTTGGTAAACAAAGCCTTTACTACTGGCAAATATCCGTCGTAGCTATCCTTTAACCCCTTATAGAAGTTGTCTTTTGTGATTAAAGTTGTGATAACGGAATTTAACGAATAAATTGAATTGTCTAATTTTGCAACTTCTTCGTTGCCGTTTCTAACTTCGTTTTCCTTTTCTTCTATTTGATTTTTAAGGTCATAAACAGAGCGGTCTAACTCATTAATATTGTTATCTGCTCTCTCTTTTTCGTTAAAGTGAGATTCTCTCTTAACCGAAAGGGCATCAATTTTACCCATTATTTCTTCTAGTTTTTCGGTCAAGTTGTTTTTCTCTATAGACATTGTGCCCTTGTTGAGTTTTAAGTCTGAAAGGGTTTCTATAGACTCTATAACCTTTTTTCTGTTAGCGTTTTGTAATTCTTCGCCAACCGTTATTTTTTCTGAAAGCAAAAGTAGTTTTTTAGAAAGTTTTTCAGCCTTTTGTTGCAAAGATTCTAACTCTTCCTTAATAGCACGAATAGCGTTTTCGTTTTCGGCAAAACTTGCTTTGCTATTGTCTATCAACTGAATATTTTCGGCTATTTCTTTTTCGGCTCTTTCTATTTGACCTTTTAAGTAAGAAATTTTCTGTTCGTAAAGTTGCTTTGCTCCAGAAGATTTTTCCATACTAACGCGCTTTTCCAAAAGTTCGTCGTTGAGGTTTTTAAGTCTAGTATCAGCCTCTGAAATATCAGAGAAAATTTTATCGTATTCTTTTTGCGCTTTTACTAATTCTTCTTGGCGAAGTGCATTTTGCTCGTCAAGACCTTGAATTCTAACGTTAATTTTTCCTTTAGCCTCTTCAACACCGTCCACCTTTGCAATATAAGTGTTTAGTTCGTGGAACTTTAACTGAGAGGATAGTTCGTTAAACTCTTTCGCCTTTTCTGCTTGGCGCTCTAAAGGTGCTAGTTGATTTTCTATTTCGGTCAAAATATCAACGTAACGGATAAGGTTTTCTCTAGTTCTTTCTAGTTTTCTTTCCGATTCGTTCTTTCTAGTTTTGAATTTTGCTATACCCGTTGCTTCTTCAAAAATCATACGACGGTCTTCTGGCTTTGCAGACATGATTTCTTCTACCTTGCCTTGACCGATAATGGTGTAACCTTCTTTACCTATACCACATTCGTGCAACAATTCTACTATATCACGCAACCTTGCGGGTTGTTTGTTTATGTAATATTCACTTTC
>JAZRMS010000067.1:0-2229 GCA_045647825.1 Christensenellaceae bacterium | reverse complement strand
TATTTTTTGTTCAATAAAAACATAGCTTACTACTTTTGACAAAAAAATCTTTATAACTATATTGTTTTGTTTCCTAAAAAGCAGTTTTTTTGAAATTGTGCCCTATTGACTTTTTGTTTTGTTTATGATAAACTTTTTCTAATTAGTATTAAGGAGAGCTATATGAATAGTTGCGAAAGAGTAAAAAACCTTCTTCAGGGCAAGACTTTTGACCGTCAACCTATCTACGGTTGGGTAGTAGAAAATTTAAGAGATGAAATTACGGCTAAATGGGGCTCGGTTGCAAATTTTGAAGACAAATATGAATTTGATATGGCGCATATTTTTGGTGGCCCACACGGGTTAAACCTTGAACTTATCTCTAAAATAGGCGAGCAAAACGGAGAACTTACGCCAGACCTTTTATTAGACGTAGATATTTTTTCTCCACTCACGGATGAAAGCTCCTTTATCGGCGTTAAAGAAGGGGTAGCCCACCATAAAAAAAGAAATAGGTTTTGCTACGTTCAAACGCCAGGGTTTTTTGAGCATTTTAACAGCGCTTTTGGTATTGAAAATCAACTTATGTGGCTTGCTCTTTACCCAGATGAAATTGCAAAGCTTTACGAAAGACAAGTGGATTGGACTATTGCCTTTGCAGATAAGTGCATAGACCTAGGCGTGGACTGTATTCATATATCAGACGACTGGGGCTCTCAAAAAGACCTTATGTTTAGCCCTAGCACTTGGCAAGAATTAATATACCCTAACCTTAAAAAGGTTATCGACCACGTTCATTCTAAAGGTGTGTTTACAAGTTTGCACTCCGATGGTTGTATTTCTAGAGTTACCGATAAGCTTGTTGACCTAAAAATAGATCTCGTTCATCCTTGGCAAGAAAACGCAGGTATGGGGCACGACTTATATTTAGAAAAATACAGCGACAAATTTGGTATAATGGGTGGAATTTGCGTTCAATCGGCAATAGGTATTCTCCCAAGAGAAGAGCTCGAAAAAGAAATTAGAAGAGTTTTTGCAAACCTAAAAGGCAAGCGTTGGATTTGTTGCACTTCTCACTTCGTTCAAAACCATTGCTCTATTGAAGACTTAGAATTTGCCTATAACCTAATTTATAAACTTGCAAGAGAATAAAATATGACGATAAGTAACAAACCTTTACTTTTTACAAAAAAGGATTATCTCTCTAACAGTCCTATTTTCACTAACGTAGTAGATTGTCCTACTCCATACAACCCTTCTTGCACTCTCTCCGACCTGCATCTTCACGACTTTATAGAGTTTAGCGTTGTTGTTTCAGGTAGTGGAATACATAGGATTTGGAATAAAACTTACGAGTGCAAAAAAGGCGACGTGTTTATCCTGAACACGGGTGTTCCACACAGCTATTTTGGCAATGCTGGCGGCGATTTTCCAACTGTTTTAAACGTCCTTTTTGATGAAAAGCTTTTAGCGCACAATAAAAACAAGTCTTTTTGCTTTGGGATTTTTGAAAAAGACCCTATGATTGCTTATATAAGGCTCTCTTTAGACCAACTAAAAAAAGTCTGCTCTATTTGCGACACTATAAAGGAAGAATTAATAAATAAAGATGTTTTTTGGCAAGAAAATTCAGTTGCTTATTTAAAAAATCTTCTAATTACCCTTTCTAGATTGACAAGCAAAGAGAAAGAACTTCAACCACACACCCAAAAGCAAAGCGCGCTCGTTTCTCGCGCCGTAAGGCTCACCCTAGAAAATTACTATAAACAAGACTTCACGCTAGACTGCTTGGCAAAAACACTTTTTGTTAGTAAATCACACCTTAGCAAGCTTTTATACAAAGAGTGTGGGGAGCATTTTGCAGATTACATAAAAAACCTTAGAATAAAACGCTCTGCAACGCTTTTAAGTAACACAAATCTAAGCAATTCGCAAATAATTGAAGATTGTGGATTTAAAGATATTCCTACTTTTTATAAAAACTTTAAAAAGGTTTACGGCGTAACGCCTAAGCAATATAGGGGATTACATAATGACTAAATTTAATATGGATAACTGGCTTAACAGTTTAATATCCACAAATGAGAAAAAATCTATGCCGTTACTTTCTTTTCCGTCAATTTCCAAACTCGATTGCACGGTAAAAGACCTTGTTACAAGTAGCGATTTGCAAGCAAAAGGTATGAAATTAGTTGCAGACCAAACTCCGTCTTTAGCGTCGGTCAGTTTTATGGATTTATCTGTAGAAGC
>JAZRMS010000066.1:0-22085 GCA_045647825.1 Christensenellaceae bacterium | reverse complement strand
GTGCAGTTTTGCCTGTATGCGATGCTCCCGTTATTAAAACAATCATACTTTCTATCCTTACAAATTCTTATTTATCGGTAAGTTTATTATATCAAAAAAGCCAATTTAATTCAAGTAGTTTTGTGTGGACAAAAGAAAACTCGACTTATTAAAAGTCGAGTTTTATAAATTATTCAATTTAAATCCCTATCGCTACGCCACTAACTACGGCGTTTTTGTTTCTCTTGTTATGCTTTTTCAATCATTTTTGTTAATCTCAAAAGGCTTAATCTATTTCTCATATATGGGTGATATTTTAGTCCTTCTTTGGCAAGAGAATCAGAAACGGCAATTTCTTTTGTAGTGGTAACAGCACCTGCCCTTATCATTGCATCTAGCATATCTTTTCTTGACGGAACTGATTTTATAATCTTTAATATCTCTCCCCACTTTTCTTCTAAAAGTTTTGGCTCTATTCCATCTGTTATAGTCGTTGGGAAATTAAGTTTTTTCACTTCGTCGCTCAACAAACCGTAGTGATTAAACACGTCTTCCCAGTCAACGACTTCTTTTTTAGCAGTAATTTTTTCTAAACTTAAAAGTTTTTCATACTCTTGCATAATCATAAGCGTTGCAACGCCAACTTTCTTTCCGTGGAAATCAGAAAGTTTTCCTTCAAGAAGTTTTTTGCACTCCCAAAAATGCGACAAGATATGTTCAGTTCCACTTGCAGGGCGAGAAGTTTTTGTAAAACTCATACCGATACCCGTTAAAAGTAGCGCCTCAAAAACGGCAGAAGAACTTTCTTCGTCATCTAACGTAATTCTATCTGCAAGAGCCATTATTCTATCCGTTGCATCTCTAGTAAGCTTTGCAACCTTTTCGCAATAGTATTCCCCAGAAATCAAAGCAGAAACTTGCCAGTCGATTAAACCAACGTATTTTCCTATCATATCGCCAAAGCCTGCAGACTTTAATTCTTGTGGTGCTTTTGCCAAAATTTTAGTATCTGCAATAATAACTTCTGGTGATTTTGCAGAATAAGTTGCCTTAAAGTTTCCGTCAGTTAAAGGCGCACCGTAAGATGCAAACCCATCCATACTTGCTGCCGTTGCAAAAATACACAAATTTTTATCCGTGTCTGCAGCAGCCTTTCTGCATATATCGTTAAGAGAGCCCGTACCAACCGAAATAACCCCATCCACGCTTTGCAACATGCCTTTTAGAACGTTTACTTCTTTTACCGTTGCCTCTCTTAAATTATCGTAAATCTTAAAGGTTAAATCAAAATCGGAAAGCGCTTCAACAACACCATCCGCCGCCTTTAAGGTATTATTATCACAAACGAACAACAACTTTTTACCAAAGCCGTTCTTTTTTAGAATATCACCCGTCTTTTTAGTAGCACCACTTTCAATAACCACTTCTTTGATATTAAGTTCGTGCTTTAATCCACATTCGCAATTTTCAAACTCTTTCTTAATACTAGCTAAATCAAACATTGTTTATGCCTCCGTAAATATTTTATAATTCCCTTTTGACATCTGCGACACGGTGATCGTTCCGTAAACGTCCGTTCTATACAATTTATAATCTTTATTACTTTCGTAAAGCCTATTCAACACTAAATTACTTGGTGCACTATTTCCACTTGTAAAGATAATGGCGTTTTTGGGCTTTAACAACTCTAAAAATTCTCTTCCAGAACAACCGTCTGCCCCGCCGTTTGAAACCTTTAGAAAATCAATATCTTCAAGCGCTACTAATTCATTTTGATAAAAAGTGTTATACACCTTATTCAAATAGTTTAACTTAATCTTTTCTTCAACCGCATATTTAGCATCGCCCGTAAACAAAAATCTCACACCGTTTACTTTTAGATAAACAACTGCAGATATGCAATCTATCTGCTCGCTACTAGGCGATAGCGTGCCGTTAATCTCTTTATAAAAATCACTCTTATTGTCGGGCGATAATATTGATAAAAAATATCCTTGTCCAGATAAGTTTGAGTATGACGTGCTAATTTGAGTTTCAATACTCTTTTCCATAACACTGCTCATAAACTCTGCGTATGATGGAAATAAAAACCAAAGTTCACTATCTATTTGTGGATGATAAATCTTATCCACGACAAAGTTGTCTAGCACGGCTTTTGCCCCGCCAACGTGATCTGCGTCTGGATGAGTTATTACCAACACGTCAATTTTATCGACCGACTTTTCTTTAATAAAATCTACAATCTTTTGCTCTTTTTGCTTGTTGCCACAATCAATAAGCACAGTCTTTCCGTCTGGTAATTTAATAAAAATACTTTCCGCATCACCAACGTCTATAAAACTAACGAAACTTTCTTCCCCTTGTTCGGTTGGCGGCGGATTGTTAGGCGCATCGCAAGACACGAATAGGAACAACAATAAACACATAGCAATACAGATTGCTTTTACTATAAAACTTGTTTTCTTCACGATTATCTTTTGTTTTTATCTTTTTGTTTGCCTTTCTTTTTTCCAAAGTTTTCCAAATCACTCTTGATTTTAGAAACGTATTTTAATCCTTCGCTATAACCTATGTCGTACATTTTAAGTCCGTTCCAAAACTCATAAGACTCAAACCCTTTTAGATCGGGGTGCAACATCACGTCGCTATTATCATAACCCTTTTTCCAAGGCTCTTCCACCTTTGACTTATACACGGGGAAAATTTTGCTTATTAAGCTCTGTTTACCTTCCCTAACCGAAAGGTCTATACCCACAACGTAATCAGCGCCCATTTCACGGACAAGGTCTGCTGGTATTGAATTAGTATAAGCACCGTCTATATACCTAACCCCGTCGATTATAACCGGCTTAAAGAAAGGTGGCATACTGCTAGAAGCGCATAGTGCATTAGCAACGCTACCACTTTCAAAAACGTGTTCATTGCCAGAATCTATTTCGGTTGCCACAGTCTTAAAAGGCTTTTTAAGGTCTTCTATATTAAGAGAGCCTATCGCCTTGTCTATAACCGAAAACAAACCGAAAGTATCCATCTTTATCATAAAGAGATTTTTTATTTCGCCAAAGTCTACGCCCTTTAACAATTCTAAAATATCTGTTGCCGAAAACCCGTTTGCATAAAACGCGCCTATAATACTACCTATACTTGTTCCCGCAACTATATCAAACTCAATACCGTTTTCTTCAAACGCTTTTAATGCACCTAATTCTGCAAAACCTTTTGCACCACCAGAACCTAGCGCCAAGCCAACCTTTATCTTTTTTGGTTTTCTTAAACCTTTTAACCACTTAAAAAAATTCATTACTTTTCTTCCCCGTTTTGGTTGGTTTTTTTCTTTAATACTTTAACGATAAACACCGTTAGCAAAATAACGGCTAACGCAAATAGCGCATATAAAATGTAGTCTAAAACAGCAATGTCCCAAAAAGCCATACACACTTCTGCTAGAATAGATATAACGAGCCCTGCAACGAAATTCCCTATCACTACAGGCAAAACTGCATCTTTGAATTTAAGATTTAAAAATACTGCAATTGCCGTTCCCGTCCAAACCCCGGTCATAGGAAGCGGTATCGCGACGAATATAAAAACGCCAATCTGTTTTAATAGTTTTTCGGATATTCTTCTTTTACTTTTTCCGTCAGCTTGTTTTTCCAAAGTTTCTTTTGCCTTATCTGCAAAATAGCCTTCTACTTTATTTGCAAACTTATTAAAAAACTGAATTCTCTTTAACAAGTTTAATATAGGGCGCAAAAGAAAGTATATAGGAAAGAAGACAAGCGTTGAGCCAACGTATGCTATACCTAGTGCTTGCAAGAAAGAATACCCTATCCCACGCGCAAAAACTATCCCACCTTTTAGTTCAATAAGTGGCACGAAAGACATAATTAACGTTGCCCACAAGTCGTTTCCTATTAAATTCTTGATAAATTCCGTCATTTTCTCACCAAATCGCTTTGATTATTCCTTAATAACAAGTATAATGTAAATATAGAAAAAAATCAACTAAATTGTAAACAATTTAAGGTAAGGTTATGACCACGCAACAAATGCTTTCTTATTTAAGAAAAGGAATAAGCAAATACAATTTAATTAAAGACGGAGATAAAATCGCCGTTGGTGTTTCAGGTGGAAAAGACAGCGTTGTTCTTCTTAAACTTTTAGCCGAATACAAGCGCTTTTCCCCCGAAAAGTTTGACCTTATCGCCGTAACGATTGACCTTGACTTTTCGGACAACAAAACAGACTTTACCCCCATTAGAAAGCTTTGCGAAGAGCTTGACGTGGAATATTTTGTAAAAAAAACAGATATAGGAAAAATAGTTTTTGATATAAGAAAAGAAACCAACCCCTGTGCGTTATGCTCTAAAATGAGAAAGGGCGCGCTTAACAACTTTGCCAAAGAAAAAGGTTGCAATAAGGTTGCGCTTGGCCACCACGCAGACGATGCAGTTGACACCATGATGCTTTCTCTTTTATACGAAGGCAGACTTTCAACTTTCGCACCCAAAACCTATCTAAACAAAATTGATTTAACCCTTATTCGCCCGTTAATTTTAACTAGAGAAATAAACGTTATAGGATATTCTAAAACTTTACCTATTGTAAAAAGTTGTTGTCCTGCAAACAAAAAGACAAAAAGAGAACACGTTAAAACGCTTGTTTCAAACATTTGCGAAAGCATACCCTCTGCGCGCGATATGATGTTTACTGCACTAATTCACCCCGAAAGGTATAACCTTTTTGATAAATTTGAGCGCGACGCGTTAGAAATTGACTAAACAAATTTAAATCTAATAAATAAAATTAAAAAGCGAGAGAAATTTTCTCTCGCTTTTATTCTTTTTTTATTCGCTAATTGATTTTATTTATCGTACTTAAAACGTCTAACCCAGTCATTTCTTCAAATTCCATTTTGTCGGTTACCGTGTTATTAAACTTAAACAATAAAAACAACACTAAAACTGCAATAGCGCCACCGGCAAACGTTCCAAGCAACGTATATCTTGCTTTGCCTGTTTCAATTTCTATACTGTTTCTATTTTGAGTTGGAATTAGCGTTATTTTCTTTGCCTTTACAAGGTCGTTGTTATTTTCAAGAAGTTCTGCAACGCTACTGATAAACGCATCTAATTTATCGCTTGCAACTTGATCGTTTTCATCAGTATATGATATTGAAAATATAAGGCTATCATCACCGTATACGATTGATATGGCATCTGCACTAATCTTTCCTTGTCCGCCTTCTTTTGCATATCTAGAATTCGCATCTGCAATAAACGTTGGGGAAACTGCAAGCTCTGCAATAGTTGGAAGGTAATATTTTGCGAGTGCTATTTCAGTCATTGCCTTTCCAGATGCAGATTCTTCTGACCCCATTCTCAATATTACGGCACTACTTGCCTTATAGTTTGGTTTTTCCACGTAAGTTCCATAGGCAAACCCTGCAGCGCCTATCAAAACAGCAACTAATATTACGTATACGAGTTTTCTAAATAATAATCTTAAGAAAGGAAAACGTCTTTCATTATTTGCTACGAGATTGCTCATTTTGTTTTCCCCCCTTATTACTTATAAACGCAAACACGTCTGCTCCGGTAATAGCTTCTAACTCTTCCTTCGTCTTAACTGCATTATCAAAAGCCGTTTTTAGATATACGATAAGAGCCGCCAAAATCAAGCCGAAAACAATTGAAATTGTTAAAATTCTAGAAACGGAAACGCTTGAAGTAATTTTTTCCGTACCAAGGTTTGTAATATCACTATTTAAACCTTCAAAATAAATATTCTGCAAATAAGTAGATTCACCCACTTGCACCTCTTTCTTTAGATTACTTTCAGCATCTATTGCAAAAGCCAACAAATTAACTTTATCCACAGCAGCTTGTCTATCGGAATCGGAATATTGTATAGAGAATATATACTTTGTCTTTTCTGCAGATTCCATCTCTGCGATAACTGAAATATTATTCTTTAAAATTTCCTTTTGGGTAACTTCCCACTCTGGATTATACGCTTCTTCCCCGTTAGTGTAATAAGCTAAAAACTTGTTTAGGTTATAATTTGGATCGATCGGCAAGTTTTCCGTTCTCTTGTTTAGATAATTGATGTAATAAAAATTAGCGCGATCAACCACAACTTCTTCATCACAAAAATCGACTATAGTGCCGATAAAAAGGTTCATGGCGTTATAGTCGTTAGCAACCGAACTACTAACTTGGCTACTACCAACGAATATAAGTTTTTGCGTTGCCGTGTAAACAGGTTTAATGATTACAGAGAGAACACCACCTATCCCCGTTGCAAATATCACTATAGCTATAATAAGGAGCAAATTCTTTTTGGCAGTATGCAATATATTGCGAAAAGTCTTTTCTCCGCTACTACTTTTGTTTTCTTCTATCATTTTCTCTCCTTACAAATACTCGTTGAGTATGTTTTGCATTTGGTCCATTTTGTTCAAAATATCTTTTGCAAGCGCAGTTTGATTATGCGTTCTATCTAGATTATGCCCCGGATATTTAGTCTTAAAATAAGTGTCGCCCAAAATATAGTCGGTTAAAAATCTAACTGCAAGTTCGCTAGTCATTGCAAGCGCGCCTAAATTTAGCGTTTTCTTTTCGTTTTCAGTAAGGTTTTCTTTTACTTCCAAAACAAACCCTTTTGTAAACGCACGATATTTATCCATATCAAGCGCAACGTCTTCAACGTTAGGATCATCTTCTATAACCGTGTTGGCAATAAATCTTATCGCATCGCCAAAATCGTGCGCTACTGCCCCCGGCATCACCGTGTCTAAATCAAGGACGGCAAGCGCTTCTCCCGTGTCCTTATCAAAGCTCACGTTATTGCACTTGGTGTCGTTGTGCGTTACTCTATAAGGAATTTCTCCATTATCTAGCATCTTTTGAAGTTTTGTCGCCTCTTTTTCAAGAGCATATATTTCTTCAAGTTCTTTAGTTACGTATTTAACTCTATCAAACGGGTCTTCCTTTTCAGCAACCTTAAGAGCTTCGTATCTTTTTTTGGTGTTGTGAAAATCAGGAATAGTCGTGTAAAGCGACTGTGCGTCAAACCCATCTAAAAAGCTTTGAAATTTACCAAAAGCACTTCCTACGCGTTCGACTATATCTAAACTTTCGGGGGTGTCGTAAGTTTCAGAGTTTTTGATAAACCTATAACAACGCCAATATTCACCCTTGTCGTCAATAACGAAAGGCTTTCCGTCGTTTCTTGCTAAAAATGCGCGCAAAACGTTAGTTTTGGTTGAAAGCCCATTTTCCATAACGTTCATTCTAACGTGGTGAGTAACCCTTATAATGTTGTCCATAACTTTATCTGGGCGCTTAAACACGTTTTTGTTTATTTTTTGAATAACGTATTCTTTTATTTCCCCATCTTCTGAAAAAGTAACTTTATAACTACTGTTTATGTTTCCCGTTGGAATATCCTTACATCTTAAATATTTACCACCAACGTTAAACAACGCACAAATTTCTTTTACAGTCACTTTTTTTCCCTCTTGTATATATTGTAATTATATTAATAATAACACACTTAAGTCAATAAATCAAGGCTCTTTTAAATAAAGCAATGATTAAAAACAAAAATTTACACCCAAAACGCTTAAAAAATTACTTTTTTATAAGGTTTTTCTATTTCTCTATAGGCAAAAGCGTAAACTTTCCACCCTTAACTTCAATTTTGCAATTACAAACCTTTTCTGCGGCTTTTTTGTGCGTAACAATAAACAAGGTTATACCTTCAAGTGCTTTAAGGTTATTCAAAACTTTTTGTTCGGTTATCGCGTCTAACGCGCTTGTAGCCTCATCTAGCAACAAAATTGGCGCGTCGCTAAGAACTGCTCTGGCTATTGCCAAACGCTGAATTTGACCTTCTGAAAGCCCAACGCCATTTTCCCCAACTTTAGTATCTAATCCATTAGGAAGTTTATCTATAAACTCTGCGCACTCACTCACTTCTAATGCGCGCCTTATTTGCTCTTCCGTTGCATCGTCTTTAATAAACGTCACGTTATCTCTAAGCGTCCCACTAAAAATCATATTTCCTTGCGGAACGTATGAAAATAGCGAACGCGTTCCACTATTCAACTCTATATTGCCGTCAAGGGTTTCTAATCCTATGCTACCGCCTTCAAGTGGATACACGCCTAACATCAATTTTATAAGAGTGCTTTTTCCTACACCAGATGGGCCTGTTATCATAACAAAATCACCTTTTTTCACAAAAGCACTTGCGTCGTTTATAACAACGTCCCTATCATAGCCGTAACGAACGCTATCAAAGCGGATACCAGAAAGATTTTTATAAACGCTTTGCCTATCTAGTTTTTCTGATTTAGGTTCGTCTTCCACGTTTTCTATTTCGATAATTCTTTCAGCAGAAGCTAGCATTGCATAATATTTAGGAACTATTCCAGATAAAGACATAAACGGAACTTGAACGTTGTTTACAAGTTGCAAAATGGCAGACAAAGCACCATAGCCTAATAAATTGTTAAAAATCTTTACGCCACCGTAAATCAAGGCAAACAAATATCCTGCGCTAAAAATGAAGTTATATGTTGCATTTCCCGTAACGGCGTAGTTTCTTCTCTTCATTTTTATTCTAAAATTTTCTTGTTGCAACTCGTTCGCTCTTCCCTCTACACGGCCACTTGCAGAAAAAACTTTTATTGCAAGCAAGTTCTCAATACATTCTTGCATATAAGAACGAACCTTTCCATCCGTTTCGTGCGCTCTTTTGTGAAGGACTTTTAATTTTCCCCTTAAAAAGCTTATAACGGTAAACACCAAAAAGCCAGCCACGGTAAATGCTATCGCAAATATCCAGTCTAAAATCACTAACGCAACGACTGCAGAAATTAATCTTGTAACTGCAGAAACCACGGTTGGCAAAATGCTTGACGCACCGTCAGCCACGATAGAAACGTCTGCCGTCAATCTATTCATTAGGTCGCCACTATGATAACGACTAATCTTATCTTGCTTTTTTCCTAAAATTTGCCCAAACAAATGCGATTTGTATTTCATTTCAAGCTTTCCGCGAATATATTCGGAAAGTGCTTGAGTTAAAACACGAAATATAAATTGCAAAACAACTATAACGCCTATAAAAATCGAATAGCTTATAAGTTTGCTTGCTTGTCCAGAAACAGCACCTTCGATAGCACCATCTATTATGCCCTTTATTGCAAAGGCGAAGGCTACTGACAATAGCGACATTATAGCATTTGACAATAGCAATAAAAACATATTGCCTTTCTGTTTTGATGACTTTTTGATAATCCAGCCTAACGCTTTTCTATCTTTCATTTTTTCCTCTTATATTAATAATTTTTGTTTTGTTCTTTTCTCTTGCTTTTTTATTGTTTATAGTATATAATTATATTATCTATGACTTGTCAACGCGTTGCCGCGCCATCTTGTTTAACAAGGGCAGGCGAACAACTAAAAAACTTTTTTTATAGCAAATATTACCTTGCTTATTTGTCACTTTTCACGGTGCTTTTTTATTGTACGAACACTCCCGTTTTGGGTTTGTCTTTTTTCGCGTTGCTTGCGTGCATAACACTTCTTTTTTATAAGGATTTGACCCCGTTTTTACCATTACACTTATTCGTTGTATTGATATTTAACAATTTTTCTGTTTTTGACAACTTTTGGGTCTTTTTAATTTTTGTGCCTGTTGCAGTATGTCTTGTATTGCACTTTATTTATTATCCGATAGAAAAAGTTTTCTTTGGAAAACTATTTTTCCCTATAGTTGGCGTTTCAGTAGCACTTCTTTTGGGTGGCCTTTTCTCGCCGTATTATAAAGACTTTGCAAGAGGATTAATCACCACGTTAACAGTTGGGCCGTTAATTCTTTTTGCATATTTCCTTTTTTCACAATACGTTTTACCGCCAAAGGAATTTAACTTAAAGCAATACTTCTTCTTTGCGCTTTGTATGATTGCTCTCGCCGCGTGCCTTGAACTTTTCTTTCAGGTGTTTTTTCAAGTTAACCCTCACCCGACAGAAATGTATACTTTGGGTTGGGGAAGCTGGAACTCCGTTGGCGCAATTTTGCTTTTTGCCATCCCTGCTTGTTGGTATATGATGTTATACTCTCGCAATGGTCACTCATTCTTGTTGCTTTTAATCTTTTTCTATTACTGCATGTATTTAACCCAAAGCGAAGGGGCTGCAGGAACTGCTTTTGCAATGACACCAATAATTTTATTGACAGCCATTTTTAAGGGTAGACTTAAAAAGAATAAATATAGAATTTTGAAAGTGGCAACCATATTGTTCTTTACGTTTATAGTTGTAACTCTTTTCGCCTTTGCAATTATAGGTGAACTTCCACGATATATAGAACTCTTCTTACTTGAACTTGGCAACGACTCTTCTAGAACAAAACTATATATAGAAGCAATGGAATTATTCAAAAAGTTCCCGATCTTTGGCGTTGGAAGTGGATACACGAACCCAGATTCTTTCTTGAGTGAACGGTTATTCTCTTTAACCACTTATAATTTCCACTCAACGATTATCCACGTTATGGCAACAATGGGTATAGTAGGAATAATTGCATACGTTGTTTACTTCGTGGCTAGATTCAAAATTTTATGCAACAACTCTTCACCATTTAATATCTTCGCCTTTTTGGCGTTCATTATGTTTGAAATTTACGCATCCGTTGATACTGGTGAGTTTTGCGTAATACCGCTTTTATTCTGTATAACGGCGCTTTTAGTTGTTACTGAAAAAAACAATTCTATCCCAGAAAAAGAGCCGTTAGAACTCAAACTACATACGTTTGAAAAAAAATTCTAAAATTTTCCCGAAGCGCATTCGGGATTTTTTATTTTAAAAACTCTGCCAAATCTTCGCGCAACGTTTCCAAACTTAAACGGCAATATTCAAGTTGATTTTTCACGTCAGAGTGTTTAATAAATTCATCTGGCACACCTTTAGAAACGACCTTTGTTTGATAGCCTTTTTGAGAATAATATTGTAAAACTAAAGAACCGAAACCACCTATTTCGCTATTTTCTTCTAGCGTGACTACTACCGTGTCCTTTATTTCTTCTAAAGTCTTTGTGCATAACGGCTTAACCGTTCTTGCAGAAACCACGCCAACCCCTTGATATTCGGTGGCAATTTCCTTTGCCAAGGCAACCATATTAGGTCCAACGGCAAGCAAGGTGACCTTATCCCCTTCCTTTAATCTTTCCCAAAGCCCCTCTCTAATTGAAAGGGCTTTTCTATTTTCCTTTTGATTTTTAGGATACCTTATAACAACAGGTTTTTCTAGAGAAAGCGAATATTCCAAAATATCTTTAAATTCTTGTGTAGAAGAGGGAGCAAAAACAACCAAGTTTGGCATGTGCAAAAGATAACTTAAATCAAACACGCCTTGGTGAGTTTTACCGTCCATACCAACAAGCCCCGCCCTATCAAGGCAGATAACCACGGGAAGATTTTGCAAACAAACGTCGTGTAGCAACTGGTCATAAGCTCTTTGCATAAAGGTTGAATATAGCGCTACTATGGGCTTTAATCCACCTTCTGCCATACCCGCAGCGCTAGTTATTGCAAATTCTTCTGCAATACCAACGTCAATAAAGTTTTCAGGATGTTCTTTTTCAACGGCAAACAGTCCCGTTCCATCTTTCATCCCCGCAGTAATGGCAACAACCTTTTTGTCTTTTTCTATCAGTTCGTTTATTTTTTCACCAAGGGATAAAGAAAAATCGCCACTTTCGTTTTTCAATTCTTTACCAACCCCGTGATACATATCAGCCTTTTCTTCCGCCTGCTTATAACCCTTACCTTTAGTCGTCTTAACGTGAAGTAATATGGCTTCGTTTTGAGATGCAAGTTTTATTCTAGATAAAATTTTGACCAAATCACCAACGTCGTTTCCATCTACAATACCAACGTATTTAAAACCAAACTCTTCAAAACTATCGTGTTTTCTAACAATCCTTTTGACAAAGTTTTTAATAAACGCAAAAAATCGCGTGACAAAAGAATTGCCAAACGTTTTTAATATAAGTTTTTTACTTTTAATATATCCCTTTTTAGTAGTCCCTTTGGATATAAATTGATATAGTCCATTAATGTTTTTCGATATAGACATTCCGTTATCGTTAAGAATAACGATAAACTTTTTTGGTTTTTCTTGAGAAAAAGAAAGAGCCTCTAAATTAAGTCCGTTAAATAATGATCCATCACCTACAACGCTAATAACCGAATAGTCTTGATTAAGTTTATCACGCGCCGTACAAACCCCTAATCCAGAAGAAATAGAAGTTCCCGCATGCCCCGTCGTAAACAAATCGTGGGCGCTTTCTTCTCTATTTGGAAATCCAGACAACCCGTCGTTAGTTCTAATAGTAGAAAAAGCACTTTCTCTACCTGACAAAATTTTGTGCGCATAGCATTGATGCCCCACGTCAAAAATCAATTTGTCGGTAGGAAAATCGAAAACGTGATACAGCGCAACCATGGTTTCCACTATGCCTAGATTAGATGCTAGGTGCCCACCATTGTTCTCTGCCGTTTCTAATATTTTTTCACGGATATCTTTTGACAATTCTTCTAATTGCTTGGTATTAAAAGTTTTTATATCTTTCAAGATATCTTCGTAGTTAAACTGCACCATTAATTACCTTTTTTTAGATTTTAACTATTTTAATAGTTAATTTTATTATATTATAAAAAACCATCATTGTCAATGATTAGTCTAAATTTAGACAACCACGGCAAATAATATTCATAAAATTGCCACGTTTTCGACAATCTTCCCCTTGACTTTTTAACTATCATGATATAAAATTATGCTATACGCAAGGAGAAAAAATATGCTAACAGGAAAAACTTTGACCGATTTTTGTAAATTAGTTTTAAAAGTCGGCGTTAACCTTCAAAATGGTCAAGGCCTAGAAATTGCCTGTGCCGTGGATAAGCAAGAAGTCGCTTACAAAATGTGCGAAGAGGCTTATAAAATGGGCGCAAGCATAGTTAAAATTAGATGGTCTAGCCAACAAATAGAGCGCTTAACTTACGAATACGCCAGCAAAGAAAATTTAGAAGAAGTACCCAAATGGTTTGTTGATAGCAAAAACTATTTGGTAGAAAAAGGCTATTGCTACGTTGCTATTGTTTCTGACGATCCAGATGCTTTTAACGGTATTCCAAGCGAAAAAATAGCCGTTGCATCAAAAGCAAAAAGCAAGGCGCTAAAGAAATTTTCTGACGTCGTTATGTCAAACGGAATTAGATGGTGCGTTGTATCCGTTCCTTCAACAAGTTGGGCTAAAAAGGTTTTCCCCAACAGCAAAAATGCAGAAGAAGAACTTTCTTTGGCTATTGAATCTTGCATGCGTTTACACGAAGAAGACCCCGTAGAAGCGTGGGAAAGGCACGTTTGTCTTATGGAACAGCGCGCAAAATTTTTGACTGAAAAAAATTTTGAATACGTTCGTTTTACAAACAAATTAGGCACTAACTTAAAAGTTGGGCTTGCAGACGATCACGTTTGGATTTCAGCCAAAGAACGCGCTTTAGACGGCGAATTTTTCGTGGCAAATCTTCCTACCGAAGAAGTTTTTACAGCCCCTCACAGCAAAAAAGTGGACGGCGTTTTAAAATCTGCTCTTCCCTTGTGTGAAAACGGAAAAATTATTGATGATTTTACTATAACTTTCAAAAATGGAAAGATTGTTGATTTTGATGCCAAGGTTGGCTACGACGCGCTAAAAGAGATTATTGAAACAGATAGCGGAACTAGTAGACTTGGTGAAATTGCACTCATAGGCAAAAATTCGCCTATAGCAAAAAGTGGAATATTATTCTATAATACTCTATTTGATGAAAATGCAAGTTGCCATTTGGCAATAGGTAAAGGATATCCAACCACTATTAAAAACGGCAACCTATTAACTAACAAGCAACTAAAAGAAAAAGGGTTAAACGACTCTATTGAACACGTTGATTTTATGATAGGCACGCCCGACCTTAACGTTGTTGGAATAGAAAGAAACGGAAAAGAAACTCTTTTGTTTTCTGACGGAGAGTGGGTAATTTAATAGTCTTTATAAACGCAACAGTCCACGCATAAATTAGCGTGGACTTTTTTAATGTCAAAAATTAAAACAAATTCATATTATATAAAGTCAATAAAATTCAAGGAGGAAAATATGAATCCTTTTATCGAAAAGCCCAGAAATATTGATAAACTCTATCAAAACTGGGAACAAATGTATCCTAAACCTTATGATAAACGAGAAATTGACCCCTATACCAAATGCAGAATAATCTTAATGAACGGCACGGAGTTTGAGGCAAACTGGTTTTCTCACAATTTTGCTAGACACGTTAGCGACGATAGTTTAAGAAGAGAATTATCGGCAACAAGAATGATAGAGAAACAACAACAATTAAAAATTTCTCTCCTTAAACCTATCAACGAAAGCATATTAGAACATACTATTTCATACGAACAGCTAGCCGTTGACCTAACGGCAGAGCTTGCCAAACGCGAGTCTGATTGTAACGTTAAAAACTCTCTTGACTTTGCCCTATTAGAAGACTTTGACCATTTGTATAGATATGCAAACCTTTTAGAAATGGAACAAGGCGTATACGCAGAGTGGCTTGTTGGAAGATACACCGAAATTATGCCGGGGCGCCCTACTATATCTCATCACAGATACCCAAAGGACAACGTAAAAACGCCCGTAGACAGCAAAGAATCAGACGTTCAAACAGTTTTAAGCACCATGATTATAACAGCAGCCGAACAACAAACTATGAACTATTATATGAACGTGACTAATTTTGCAAGGTCGGATATTGGCAGAAGGTTATACCAAGAGATAGCGCTAGTAGAAGAAGAGCACGTCACTCAATACGAATCGCTTATGGATCCTAACGCTACGTGGCTTGAAATGTTGCTTTGGCACGAATACTGCGAATGTTATTTATACTGGTCTTGCTATATGACTGAAACAAACGCATACGTTAAAAATTTGTGGGAAGAAAATCTTACTTTTGAAATAGCGCACTTACATAAAGCGGCTGAACTATTAAAGAAATATCAAAACAAAGAATGGTTTGAAATAATTAAAGAGCCAGACTTCCCTTCCCCTATATCTTTACACGAAAATATTGATTACGTTAGAAAAATTTTGGGCGATACTGTTCAATTCACTTCAGATCTAAACGGATATGCAAAAATCAAAGATTTGCCTAACGACGCAGATTTCTTCCGTTACCAGAAAATCATTAACCCTAATATCAATATCGTTCCTTCACACAACGTGATAAACGATTTTATAAAACGCAACGGAATAGACTATCGCTATCAAGTAGCACCTTCTCCCGTACCCGAACTTCGCAATCGTAGGGAAGATAATACTCAAGTCGGTAGAAGACCAAACGCCGCGCCTTCTTCTAATTTCTTTTGCAATGAATAAACAAAAAAACGCAACGAATCGTTGCGTTTTTATTTTTGTTTTATAAAGATTATCTGATTACGATAGCATCTTCAAATTGAGCCCAGAAACCAGCGTATACAAACTTTTCATTAAGCTTATAGTCTTTGTCGCCTTCAACGTATTTCTTGTTGTAAACTTCATAACCCTTTTCATTTAAATAGTCTGCGTTTGCAGGAATAGCAAAGCCTTCGTACATACTACCATCAGAATAAGTTACCGTTACAAGAACATCGTAGCTAGTGAAATCTTTGTATAAGTTTTTGTTGTTTACCAAAGAGAAATCAAGCCAACTTGCATGTTCTGGTTTTGCAGGATCTTTTGCTCTGTTAGTATAAATGTTGTAGTTATAAGTTCCAAGCTTAATGCTCTTCTTGTTCAATAAACTATCTACGAAGTATGGAGATGCTTTGCCTTCTTTGTTTTCAATGTCGCCAGTACCGTTCAACAACTTAACGAAATAATCTGGATCGTTAGCGTTTGCTTGATACTTTGTATCGTGAGCATTGTAAGTATAAGATGCGATTGCAACTCTTCCTGCTCTAGAAGAAGAGAAAGTAACTATTTCATAAGAAGGAACGATTTTAAGTGAAGCTTCTTTAAGTGCCTTGATTTCATTTTCAAGAGCAGTCTTTGCACCACCATTAGCGGTTGCAAGCTTTTCTTCTCTTTCCTTAATCATATCTTCAAACATTCTATAGTTACCACCCATACGAACGTAAGGTGTGGTGGTAGAAACTGGGATAGCTTCTCCATCAATTTCTATAATCATCTTGTTTTCAAGTATTTCGTTACCAGTCTTAAATTCCAAGTTTTCTTGGATTTTAGCGTATACTTCCTTGTGGTAGTATATGTCAGGTGAAACAGCAGGCATCATAAACAAGAATACTATAACTGCTAATAAACCAGGAACAAACTTCCAAACGAGGAAGCGTTTTGCTTTAGCATTGAATGATGATGCAGAAGTTTCAACGTACTTAAATCCACTCTTCTTTAAGGTCAAATAAGAAATCAATTCTCTAATAACCCCGTGTGGGAAGAAAATCAAAAAGCAAGCAATTTTAAGCCAAGTAGTGTCAGCATTAAAATATGCAGCTTGTGAATCGATGTATACAACCCAGAAAATCATGAGGATGAAATAAACTGCTGCGTGAATAGTGCAAGAAACGATATTCATTGCAAAGTAATTTTTTTCTCTTCTTTCTGGCATTTCCATCTTGAGTAAAGCCAAAACAAATGCAGAAATAAATATACGAACGAAAACGGTGATCGTAATAGCCGTACAAATAAGTCCGTAAACGTTTGAATATTTGTTGCCGTTAATAATACTTCCCATACTTATTCCACCTACAGTTCCGCAAGGAAGGAATAAAAGCAATACGCATAAAACGCTAATGCAAAGACTAATAAGGCCATAGGTCTTTCTAATCTTCTTCTTGTCGTCTAGGGAAATTATGCAAATCTCTCTTCTATTAACCATCTTTTTCTCCTCTTAAAAGAATTCTCATTCTATTTTACTCTCTTATATAGTTAAAGTCAAGCAAAAACGCGAAAAATAGCAAAAAATATACACGAAAAAGATTATGGTTTTTATTGATAAAAATTAAATTTTATTAGCCCTAATTTGCAAAGCAAAAAATTTTGAATTAAATTAGCATTTTTTATGTTTATTTTCTAGAATTTACGGCTATCACACCTGAAATTGCACCAACTATAAAAAACAGCGAAAGATTAATAAAGAAAGCCTTGTTTACAACAACCCCACCACAGACTAAAGAAAAGATAAAATAGAAAATAACCGCAAACAAAATGCCTGAAAGCGCACCTTTAATAAACCCGTTTTTTCCATTTAACGATAAAAAACATCCTATAAAAATAGAAATAATTTTCATAAATAAAACGACCAAACTAACCACGTTAGGCGACAAGGATGAAATTTTAATGACAAAAGCCAAAATCAATATCCCAACTAACGCGACTATTAAAGACGTGAACGCGCTTTTAAAAATTGATGGAAAAAACTTTTCATTTATATTTGATTGCATAAAAAACCCCCTGCTTATCACTATTGATATGCAAGGGGAATTCGTTTAATGATAAAATTATTCAGCAGATTTTTCTTCTACAGGTTTTTCTTCTGCAGGCTTTTCTTCTACTGCAGGAGCAGTTTCTTTCTTTTGAACTGCATTTCCTTGTGCAGGTGCAGTTTGATAAATAGCGCCCTTATCGAACTTAACGTAAGACTTTTTGTCATCCGTTCCCGTTTCTAAAACAAAAGTGTTTTCTGCATCGTTAATTTCTGCAACAAAACCACAAACACCACCGATAGTTTTAACTCTATCGCCGATCTTTAAAGTGTTAACCATTTCTTGTGCAGCTTTTTGTTTTTTCTTGCCAGAAATAGTTTGCCATACGAACAAGCCTATAATTGCAAGGATTAAAACACCCATAATAATTATAGAACCTGCACCGCCTTCAGTCTTATCTCCACCTGTGAGTAAATTCCAAATCATATCAATTCTCCTTTATTTGTTTACGATTACTATATTATTGTAAATTATTTAGACATTTAAATCAAGTGTTTTTGTAAACTTTTTGTCTTCTTGTTAATTTATCTTGTCGATTTTCGGATACGTGTCGCCGGTTTTCGCATAAAACTCTTCAACAAACTCACTATAAGCATCTGCTAATATAGCTTCTCTTGCCTTTTGCATCAATTTGTTTAGATAAGTAATGTTATGCAAACTTAGTAGCATTCCACCCATCATTTCACCAACGTTTATCATATGTCTTAAATATGCTTTGGCGTAGTTTCTGCAACAATAACAATCGCACTCTGGGTCAAGTGGAGTGAAATCTTCCTTATAAGCGCCGTTACGAACTACTACCTTGCCTTGCGAAGTAAGAGCCGTGCCGTTTCTTCCAACCCTTGTTGCAAGCACGCAGTCAAACATATCTATACCCCTTTTAACGCCTTCTACCAAGCAGTCGGGGCTTCCAACACCCATCAAATATCTAGGAACGTTGGTAGGATAAAGTGGATACAATGAGTCCATAATATCGTACATTACGGGCTTTGGCTCACCAACGGACAACCCACCTATTGCTATGCCGTATTTAACGTAAGGCAAAGTTTCTTTTAAACTTATTGCACGAAGGTCTTTAAACATATTACCTTGCACTATAGGGAAAAGTGCTTGGTTTTCGTTCTTGTGATGGTTATAACACCTATCAAGCCACTTTAACGTGCGTTCCATTGCCGTTTTAGAAAAAGCGTAATCTGCGCCATAAGGCGAACATTGGTCAAATGCCATTATGATATCTGCGCCAAGGTTGTTTTCTATATCTATTGCTTTTTCAGGGGTTATAAAATGCAAACTTCCATCAACGTGTGAGTTAAAATACACCCCGTCGTCCTTTATCTTGTTGAGTTTTGCCAAAGAGAAAACTTGAAACCCACCGCTATCGGTTAAAATAGGTTTGTCCCAGTTCATAAACTTGTGCAACCCACCTGCTTTTTTAACCGTTTCATCCCCTGGTCGCATATATAAGTGATAGGTATTTGCAAGAATAATTTGAGAGTGCGCTTCTTTTAAATCGCGTGGCAAAACACCCTTAACGGTGGCTTGCGTGCCAACAGGCATAAAGGTTGGCGTTAAAATGTCGCCGTGCGGAGTATGAAGTATTCCTGCTCTTGCACCGGTCTTACTATCCTGTTTAATTTGTTCAAAATAAAATTTTTCCATACTAAATTATAAACATTGCGTCGCCAAAAGAGAAAAAGCGATATTTTTCACTTACGGCTGTATTATATATTTCTAAAACCCTTTCTCTTGTAGAAAGAGAAGATACTAGCATTAACAAAGTTGATTTTGGCAAGTGGAAATTAGTTATCAAGCAATCAACGCACTTGAATTTATAAGGAGGATAAATAAAAATTTCGGTATTATCTTCCACTTCCTTAACAAGTCCGTTTTCATCCGCTGCACTTTCAAGCGTTCTAACGCTAGTCGTTCCAACGGCAATTATTCTGCGCCCTTCACTTTTTGCCTTGTTGATTTTTTCTGCAGACTCTTTTGTTATTTGATAATATTCAGAGTGCATGTGGTGGGACAAAACGTCTTCCGTCTTAACAGGTCTAAAAGTCCCTAAACCGACGTGCAAAAGAACGTCTACTATCTCAACGCCTTTTTGTTTTATCTTTTCAATTAGTTCTGGCGTAAAATGTAATCCTGCAGTTGGCGCTGCGGCAGAGCCGTCCACCTTTGCATATACCGTTTGATACCGTTCTTGGTCTTTTAATTTTTCTGTTATATAGGGTGGCAAAGGCATTTCGCCAAGTCTTGAAATTATATCTTCAAAAACCCCGTCGTAAATAAACTTTACCCTTCTACTGCCACTTTCTTCTATATTTTCCAAAACTTGCAAAGAGAGTTCTTCTGACAAAACGAGTTCAGCGCCCGGTTTTGCTTTCTTTCCCGGCTTAACCAAAACTTCCCATTCGTTAAGGTTAAACCTTTTTAGTAAAAGGACTTCTACCTTTCCGCCGTTCTTTGTATAAGCAAACATTCTAGCAGGCAAAACTTTGGTGTTGTTGCGAACAAGAACGTCCCCTTCTTTAAGATAATCGACTATATCGTAAAAATGCTTGTGTTCGATCTTGTCCTTTTCTCTATCGTAAACAAGCAGTCTTGAACTATCTCTTGGTGTTGCAGGTGTTTGAGCAATTAGTTCTTCTGGGAGAAAATAATCGAAATCACTAGTTTTCACTTTTTTCGTAAACGGAATATTGTTCCGCCCTCCCTTCTGGTAATTTTAGTCCTATGTGTTCGTAACCTTTACGCAAAAGAATTCTGCCCCTTGGCGTTCTTGCAACAAACCCCATTTGAAGTAAATACGGCTCGTAAACGTCTTCTATCGTATTGCTATCTTCGTTTATCGTTGCAGCCAAGGTATCTAACCCACAAGGTCCACCACCAAATTTTTCTGCCATTGACGAAAGAAGTTTAACGTCTACGGCATCTAGACCTAATTCGTCAATTTCCATCATTTTTAAAGCGCCGTCCGCATCAGACAACAAAACGGTATCGTGGTTTTTAACCATAGCGTAGTCGCGCACTCTGCGCAACAATCTATTCGCTATTCTAGGCGTTCCACGACTGCGTTTAGCAACTTCTACCGCCGCCAAATGTTCTATTTGTATGCCAAGTTTAACTGCAGAACGCTCTACAATTTCAGTAAGTTCTTCAATAGAATAAGTTTCAAGACGGCAAATAAGCCCAAATCTATCGCGAAGTGGCGATGAGAGCATCCCTGCCTTTGTAGTTGCACCTATAAGGGTAAACTTTGGCAATGGCAACTGCACGTTCTTTGCAGAAGGACCTTTACCTATAATAAAATCCAAAGTATAGTCTTCCATAGCAGGATAAAGAATTTCTTCTACGTTATGATTTAGCCTATGGATTTCATCTATAAACAACACGTCGCGCTCGTTAAGGTTGGTTAAAATTGCAGCAAGGTCGCCTGCGCGTTCAATCGCAGGTCCACTAGTAACCTTTAATTGAGTGCCAAGTTCGTTTGCAACGATATGAGCAAGCGTTGTTTTACCAAGCCCTGCAGGCCCGTAAAGCAACACGTGGTCTAGCGCATCTTCTCTAATCTTTGCAGCCGCTATACTAACAGCCAAATTATCTTTTACTTTTTCTTGACCAACGTATCCGTCCATAGACTTTGGTCTAAGCACGTTTTCAAAATCACTTTCCGTTTGGTCTATAGTGCTGGTAACTAATCTTTCTTCTTCCATAGTAAACTACCTTATATTCTTAATTGAAAAAGCAATCAATTGCTCTATAGTCGTCAGTCCTTGCGCCTTTGCTTCTTTTACTGCAGAAACGCACTCTGCTTTTGTAAACCCAAGACTCATTAATGCGATAATAGCATCTTCGCCAACTTCGTCTGGAACGAACTCTTTGACTTCTGAAACCATTTCTTTGTCGCCCGAAAGGTCTGCTGAAATTTTCTCTCTTAATTCTAAAATAATGCGCTCTGCCGTCTTTTTGCCCAAGCCTTTAACAGAAGAAAGCCCCTTTACGTCAGAAGTTGCAATTTTCACGGCAAGGTCAGAAAGTTTCATTCCCGACAAAACGGTTATGCCCATTTTTGGGCCAACGCCAGAAACGGAAATGAGTTTTAGAAACATATTTTTCTCTTCTAGATTTTCAAACCCAAACAAAGAAACCCCGTCTTCTCTAACCGAAAGGTAAGTATAAACTTCTCCCTTTTTATCGCTTAAAAGTTTTTGATAAACGGATGCAGAACAAATAATTTCATAGCCGATACCGTTGTTTTCTATCAACGCAACACCATCCGTTGCCGATAATAAATTTCCTTTAACGTAGCCTATCATAACTTCCCCTTAAATTTTAAACATTGATCCAAACTTGTTGGTTTGCGCATGGCAAAGAGCAACGGCAAGCGCGTCTGCCGCGTCGTCTGGGCGCGGAATTCCATTAAGTCCAAGCATTGATTTAACCATTTGTTGGATTTGAATTTTTTCTGCTCTTCCATACCCCGTTAACGCCTGCTTTATTTGTAGCGG
>JAZRMS010000065.1:0-2262 GCA_045647825.1 Christensenellaceae bacterium | reverse complement strand
GTAAACAGTAATTGCGCCGTGCCAAAGTCCTGCAGGAACGATATTTGTGTGGCTACCATTAAGAACGCGAACTTTACGCTTTTTGTAATACTTAATATCCTCTGTCAAAACAACTTCGATATTGTGAACGCCATCTTTAATATATTTTGCGATATCACCCTTCTTTTCTACAGCCCAAAGACCAAATGGCTCACCGATAGAAACTAAATTATCTTCCTTTCCACCCAAAAGTTTGCTAATAGCTTCTTTATCTTCTGGTGTTCTTGGGAAACCAGAAACGATACGGTCAACCAAAGTATTGCAGTAATAGTTCTTTTCTGCATTCCACTTCTTAAATTCGCAAGGTAAATTCCAAAGTTCGATATATTTATCTACGCATTTTTGTAATTCGTCTGCATTGTTATCAATTAATTCAACAGGCATTAAATAAACGCCGTCTTTTCCAGCATTAAATCTTTCAAGCAAGAACTTGGTTAGTTTTGCAGGATAAGTAATATTTTCAAAATCATCAAACTTATCGTTTGCATTAAAGCAAATACCGGCTTCAGTTGTGTTAGAAACAATAATTTTAAGTTCATCTTCACGAGCGAGAGAATAGAATTTTTCAATATCGCTAAATGGGTCAACAACGCCTTCTAAAACGTCAACGTCGTAAACGTTTGCAACGGTATTTCCATTTTCAACACCACGGAGAACGATATGATATTTGTTGTTTTGCTTAACAAAATTATCAAGAGTACCAAAAGTAATAGGTTTAACGATATTTACTTTGTAATCTCCACCTTCTTTGTTGAGAGTATCGAAATACAAATCAACAAACGTACGCAAAAAGTTGCCTTCACCAAACTGTACAATTTTAATCATTATGCACCTTCTAAATATGTTGTTTTTTTAACGCAAAACGCGCTAATTAATTTAATAATTATATTTTATAACAAATTTACTTGATTTTACTAGTAAAATCGTATACAATATAGGCAATATTACATAAATCGTAAAGGTGTTTTATGGATTTTTTAGAATTTGACGAATTTTCCGCATCAACTAAAAGCGTTATGCCCCAACCACACAGCCACGATTATTACGAACTTTATTTTCTTTTGGATGGAGAACGCGAATTTTTTATTGAAAACAAAATGTTTATAGTGCCAAAGAATACTCTAGTAGTTGTGCCACCATTTTGCGTTCATAAAACTGAAGGCGGACCTTATAGGCGAATTAATATCAACGTTTCACCTAGCCTTTTAGATAAAACACAAAATGAATTTTTACTTAAAGCAGCAGAGAGCATTGCGTTCAAAATTAGCAAAGAATATAAAGATTTGATTGCCAGATTATTGTCTGAAGGCGCAAAAGTTCAATCAATAAACATTAAAAGCAAAAAAGAATACTTGCTATCAATAACCAAAAGTATTATTTTGTTTTTGTCTTTACAAGAATCCGTTTCACTATCACTTGCAAGTTCTGCTTACAGCTTAAAGTCTGTTTCACCCGAGGCGTTAAAAATAATTTATTATATCAACACTCACTACAATCAGCAAATAACACTTGAAAACCTTTGTAATAAGTTTTTTATGTCAAAGGTATCTCTTTGCAAAAAATTTAAAGACGTTATGAATTGCTCTATAATGGAATACGTTATGAGGATAAGATTGAACAAGGCAAAAGGCTTACTTAGAAACACCAATAAAAGCATAGAAGAAGTAGCTTTTGAGTGTGGATTTTCTTCTGCAAATTATTTTGGCTTAATTTTCAAAAAAGAAATAGGTCTATCCCCGTTAAACTATAAAAAAACAAGATAAACGGATTATTATGCCAAACATAATCAAATAAAAAAACGACAAGTATTACTTGTCGTTTTTCTTATTTTGCAAATTCAATTATCTTTGAACTCTTCCGCTCGCATCTCCACCTGCTAAAGCTTGTACTTCTTTAACAGAAACAGCGTTATAGTCGCCTTCAATGCTGTGTTTTAAGCAACTTGCGGCAATTGCGAATTCAATAGCGCTTTGAGCATCATAACCATTTAAGAGTGAATAAATAAGTCCACCACCAAAGCTATCGCCACCACCTACTCTATCAACGATATGAATTGCATATTTCTTTGAGAAATAAGCTTCTCCGTTGGTATAAAGCATACCGCTCCAGTTGTTGTCGTTTGCTGAAAGGCTTTCACGAAGAGTAATAGCAACACCCTTGAAATTAAATCTATCAGTCAACTTTTTAGCAACAGAGATATATCCTTCTCTATCAAGTTTACCA
>JAZRMS010000064.1:0-3394 GCA_045647825.1 Christensenellaceae bacterium | reverse complement strand
CATTTTGCGTAGCAAAGGAGAAAACTCTGAAGCACAAAAAAGGAGGAAAATGTTAAAGCCAATTATTGAAGAAATTTTTATGAAAAGTAATTGCACTTTTGGAGCAGGAAAAGTTACTGCGATTTTGAAAGATAGAGGTTACGTTGTTTCAGAAAGAATAGTTGGAGATATTATGCACGCAAATCAATGGTTTAGTGTTAAAAGCAATGCAAAAACTCTTTATGAATATAGTAGAAGAAAAAAAGAAAATATACTTAAACAGAATTTTACGGCATCTAAGCCTAACGAAATATGGGTTAGCGATATTACATACTTTAACCTAGACCAAAGAAAATACTATATATGTGTAATTTTAGACTTATATTCAAGAAAAATAATTGCTTGCAAAATTTCAAAGCGTAACAGCACAACACTAACTAAATCTGCATTTAAATATGCTTATTATAATAGACACCCTGAAGATGGACTAACATTTCACTCAGACAACGGAAGCAACTACGTTTCACATTCTTTTTATGCCTTTTTAAGAGAATGTGGCGTAAAACAATCGTTTTCTAGAACTAATCAACCACACGACAATGCTGTTAGTGAATCGTTTTTTAGAAGTATGAAATCTGAAGAACTATATAGGTATAAATATAAAAGCGAGAGAGAACTCGTTCTTTCGGTGGGTAAATACGTGGACTTTTATAATCAAGAAAGGCCCCATACTTATTTAGGATATATGACCCCAAACAAGTATGAAGACCTCTACAAAAAAACTTGTACATCATAGGTTCGAAAAGCGTCTTTTTTAACAAAAAGTTTCAAAAATTAAAACAAAACGACATCTCTTGCCCAATACGTCAAAATCGAAATTTATTAGAAAAACACAAAAGAAAAACAGCCATAATTTGGACATCAATAGTTCAAATTTTGACTGTTGTTCATTTTGGTGACCCCTACGGGAATCGAACCCATGTTACCACCGTGAAAGGGTGGTGTCTTAACCGCTTGACCAAGGGGCCTTCTATTTTAGGCGTTTCCGCCCTTTATGTTAACCGACGCTCCGCGCCATTGTTTGCAAATGGTAGCGGCGGTCAGATTCGAACCAACGACCTGCCGGGTATGAACCGGCCGCTCTAACCAGCTAAGCTACGCCGCCATATGTGTCACTTACCAGTCGTTTATCGATAAATGCTAATGTATTATATACAAAAAAGCGAATATTGTCAATTATATTTACGGGGTTTTTTAAAAAAATTTTTTCTATTTTACAATTTTTTTATTTTGCCTTTTAAATAAAGCAAACGCCCTCTATTTTGGGCGTTTGCTTTATTATTCTTTTATCTTATTTTATATTTTCGTTTAAGGCTACGTTCGGGGTTTCATCAGCAGACTTACCCTTTCCGTTAGTTTTTATCTCATCTTTAACCATTTTTGATAATGCAAAAAGCGCTATAACGTTGGGAATAACCATTAAGTAGTTAAAGAAGTCAGTAAGTTCCCAAACTAAATCGTTTTTGAATATAGACCCCAAGAAAACGAACACTATTGCAATAATCATATAAACTATTAATGATTTTTTGCCAAACAAATATTCAAAGTTGATTTTACCGAACAAGTTCCAACTGAGTATGGTTGAGAAAGCAAAGAAGAACAAGCAAACTGCAACGAATACACCGCCTATAGTTACGCCTGCATTTCCACCACCGAATACTGAATCTATAGCATTTTTGACCAAGTTAGTTTTATCAATTCCACTTGCTGTCGCTATATTTAATCCTTCAACTGTAGACAAAATACCACCACCAGCATAAAGGGTTGTAATAACGATTAAAGCGGTAATAGTTAAAACAACGAAAGTATCGATAAATACGCCTATCATTGCGCTAACACCTTGTTGATGTGCAGTATCTACGTTTGCTTGCGCGTGGGCGTGAGGGGTTGAACCCATACCAGCCTCGTTAGAGAAAAGCCCACGTTTAGCACCTTGGCTTATTGCCATTTTAAGGGCAGAACCTATTCCACCACCGATTATTGCTTGTGGAACGAAAGCATATTTAAATATCATTCCTATTGCCTCTGGCAAAACGGTTATTCTGCTGAAAATAATTATCAATCCACCCAAAATGTAAATAATAGCCATTACTGGAACGATTTTTTCGGTAACAGATGCTAATCTTGAAACACCACCGATAAAAATTATACCTGCAATTATTGCAACAATAACACCGATAATCCAAGGCTCAATGCCCGTGGTTTCGCCAACCGTGCTTGCAATAGAATTTGATTGCACCATTGAACCAACAAAACCCAAAGCGATAATAGCTGCAACGGCAAAAAATCCTGCTAAAATTTTACCAAAAGTGCCTTTGAAAGCCGTTTTGATATAATAAATAGGGCCACCACTAATACTGCCATCTTTATTTAACATCTTCGTTCTTTGTGCCAAAACTGCTTCTGAATAGTTTGTTGCCATACCCAAAAAAGCAATAATCCACATCCAGAAAATAGCACCAGGGCCACCAGCCAAAATTGCACCGCTTGCACCGATAATATTACCCGTTCCTACTTGTGCAGCAACAGCAGCAGTAAAAGCTTGGAAAGAACTCATTCCACCTTTTTGCTTGCCACCTTTAAGCTTTAAGTTGCCAAAAACTTGTTTCATACCTTGCTTAAAGCATCTTACTTGTACAAAGCGCGTTTTTATTGAGTAAAAAATACCAACACCAACCAAAAGTATTATCAAAATATAATCTGATAAATACGCGTTAATGGTTGAAACAACGCCAAGTAGCCAATCCATAAATTGTTCCATTTTTGTTTCTCCTTACAAAAAAATAAAGTTGCTTATCAATGATGAGCAACTCCAAAAAAATAAAAGATAAACATATTAAAAATACGTTCCGTCCTTTTGCCTGAGAGATTCGGGGCGTTGCCCCTTGCACCTTCGGCACTCTTAAAAAAAAAGAGATTCTCCGGAATTTCTCCGCTTGCAGTCTTAAATAATTCTGCAAACTTCACTGAAAACATTTAAATTATAGCATTAAAAGGAAAGTATGTCAATTATTTTGCGTATGTTAAAGCGATTTAACAAAAAGAAAAGCCCTACTTATAAAATAGGGCTTTGATTTTATTTGATTGACACTAGGTGTATTTATTAATACATTCCACCCATTCCGCCTGCTGGCATTTGTGGTGCGCCTTCTTCCTTAACGTCTGCAATAACAGATTCGGTAGTTAGGAATACACCAGCAACTGACGCTGCATTTTCAAGAGCAGATCTGGTAACCTTTGTTGGGTCGATAATACCGCTTTCAACCATATCGGTATATTCGTTGGTAAGAGCGTTAAAGCCGTAGTTTGCTTTGTTAGCCTTTAATACTTCGTTTAAGATAACAGAGCCGGCTAA
>JAZRMS010000063.1:0-2735 GCA_045647825.1 Christensenellaceae bacterium | reverse complement strand
TCTTCAATATTTCCTTTATCAGAAAGACTTGCAAATTCTGGATTGATAGGAATTTTTGAAACGTTTTTAATACCAAACTCTTTTGCAGTATTATCAATTCTGCTCTTACCAAAAACCTCAATCTTTTTCTTGCAATCTGGGCATTCTAAATAAGACATGTTTTCAACAATACCAAGAACGGGAATATTCATTAAATTCGCCATCTTAACAGCTTTTCCAACAATCATAGAAACAAGTTCTTGAGGCGACGCAACAACGATAATTCCACTAATAGGTAAAGATTGAAATACCGTTAGTGGAACGTCGCCTGTTCCTGGAGGCATATCTACAAACATATAGTCAACCTCACCCCACACGACGTCTGTCCAAAATTGTTTTACAGCGCCTGCAATAACAGGTCCTCTCCAAACAACAGGATCATTTTCGTTTTCTAAGAGCAAATTAATAGACATCATCTTTATTCCGCTTTTAGTAACTGCCGGCAATAAAAACTTATCGTCAACAGCATTTGCTTTTTCCGTTATACCAAACATTTTAGGAATTGATGGTCCGGTTATATCAGCATCAAGTATTGCAGTATTAAAACCTTTTCTTTTAGTCAATACAGATAAAATGCCAGAAACTAGTGATTTTCCAACACCACCCTTACCACTAACAATGCCGATTACTTTTTTAACGTTGCTTCTTTCGTTTTGTTTTTCTTTAAAGTCCTTTTTTTCCTTGCAGTCTTTTGACGAACAAGTTGAACAATCATGTGTGCATTCGCTCATTTATTTTGCCTCCATATTTTTGCTATTGTAAATTTATTTTATATATTTGACTATCAATAACGCTTTCGCAACCACAAACAGATAAAATGTATTTATTTGAGTCGTCAAAAATCGTTATGTTAGACATAATCCCATCTATTTTCGCTTTATATTTACTTTCTTTTTCAGTCCAGAGTTTAGCTAATAAATCCACGGAAGAATTTTCTAATTTATTATCAAGCAATTTGCCTTTTACCTTCAAAAGTTTTTCGCTACACATTTCAACGTCAATTCCAATGTTAGCATCACTTATTGAAACTGCAACGATATTATTTGAGTGCGAAAGTGAAAATTTAATTTCACTATTACAAGAAAACCACTCACCACTTCGCTCATTTGTAAAACCCGACACTTTAATATCGTTATCTTTTAGCGCAATTTCAAGCAATTTCCAAACGAAAAGACTTTGTTTTCGCCTATTAACGTCGTTAATTGAACAAACGTATTCTCTTCTTTCTTTTGGCAACGTGGCTATTAAATTATCGTTCAAAACACAATTAGATATGTCCGAATAATATACTTTTAACATTATTTTTGCTTTTTTGCCTTATTTTCCTTGCTTTATTAATATTTTAGTGATAAAATAGCATTCATCACAAAAAAGGAGTTAATCATGAATATTTGGCACGATATAGAAAGTAGCAGAATTAAACCAGAAGAATTTATCGGAGTAGTAGAAATCAGCAAAGGTTCTAAACAAAAATACGAAATGGATAAAAAAACTGGGCTACTTCGTCTTGATAGAATTTTATATACTTCAACTCACTATCCTGCAAACTATGGTTTTATCCCACACACTTTGGCAGAGGACAACGACCCACTAGACGTTTTAATTCTTTGTTCTGAAAGTTTAATCCCTATGAGTTTGGTTCAATGCTACCCTATCGGCGTTATTATAATGAACGATAACGGCTCTGTTGACGAAAAAATCATTGCAATTCCAGACACCGACCCAAACTACAATACATATAAGAGCATCCATGACCTTCCACAACACATCTTTGATGAAATGAGACACTTCTTCTCCGTTTATAAACAACTTGAAAACAAACATACTTCAGTTGACGTTGTTGCAGTCAAAGAAGATGCGTTAAAGATTATCAAGAAAGCAATGGAAAGCTATAAAGCAAATTTATATGAATTAACCGCTAGATAAATCAAAAATTATTTTAACCACAGCCACTTTTGGTTGTGGTTTTTTTATTATAAGCCGTATTCTTTTGCTAAAGCCTTAAATGCAGGTAAAGAATTTTTTATTCTTGCATTATCAACGCAATATGCAATTCTAACGTATCCTTCAATACCAAAATCATCACAAGGAACTACAAGTATTTCCTTTTCTTTTGCCTTTTCATAAAAAGCAAACGCAGAAACGTCTGGTGATTTTACAAAGAGATAAAATGCACCATCGGGTTTAACACAAGAAAAACCATATTCAACAAGTGAATTGTAGATTAAATCCCTGTTTTCTTTGTACGCTTTTATATTAACTTTACAGTTAACACATTTTGCGACGACTTTTTGGAACATACTTGGCGCACAAACGTATCCAAGCGATCTTCCTGCACCACAAACTGCAAGATAAGCATCTTTTGAATCGGCCATTTTTGGATTTACTGCAATATAACCTATTCTTTCACCAGGAAGAGAAAGAGATTTAGAATATGAGTAACAAACGAAAGTGTTATCATAATAATTCATAAGATAAGGAACTTTTATGTCGCCATAAACTAGTTCTCTATAAGGCTCGTCTGCTATTAAATAAATAACTTTCCCATACTCGCGTTGTTTTTTTTCTAAAATTTTGCAAACACCTTCTATAACTTCTTCTGTATAAACAACACCACTTGGATTGTTTGGCGAATTTATTATAACACAACGAGTGTTTGCATTTATCTTTTCCTCAAAGTCTTTTAAGTCAATTTG
>JAZRMS010000062.1:0-6541 GCA_045647825.1 Christensenellaceae bacterium | reverse complement strand
GTTATTGATTATGAAAAGTGCAATGGCTGTTTAACTTGCGTTGCAAAATGCCCAAGAAAATGTATTAAAGAAATTTAATTGTTATTAATATTAAAAGCCGTTGCTTTGTTAAAGCAACGGCTTTTCTTTATTTGTTTGTTTTTAGATTGATCTTATACTATCTACAGGTGCTTTTTTAGATGCTTTGCGTACTGGTAATATCGTTGCAACGAACGCTACTGCTATTGAAACGACTAACAGCAATGCTATATTTATTAGATTAAAATCTAACGCCGATAGCCCAAAGACGTTGTTAGAAGTAAACCTGTTAATAACTGAACAAGCAATAAAACTTAATACAGAAGATATTACAAAGCAAGAAATTGTTATTATAAACGCCTCTACAATAAATATCTTGAACACGTCTATTCTTCTTGCACCAACAGCCCTTAATATTCCTATTTCACGCTTTTTGCTTGTTACCGTGACTGATATAAAGTTGAATAGCATTAATATTGAGAATACACCGAATATTGCACCGGCAATATAAAATGCTGGTTTTAGGCTATATATCGTTCCTGCAACTTCATACGCGCTTCTATAAATCGCATTGTCCATTGCTAAAACGTAATTTTCCCCACCACCGCCTAATATAAACGCTGTTTGCGATCCTTTATTTAACGTTGGCGTTATAATTCTTCCGTACTTCTCGTTTAACGTGTCATGATTATAATCCGTGTGGTATACTATGGTATTATATTCACTAGAAGACTTGTCATAATAATTCATTCCGTATTCTTCGCAAAGTTCATCCGAAATGAAATACTTATTGACTGCATCGTGATTTCTGCCTTGATTTACGTAATAAAAACCAACGACTTCTAACGGGAAATTAGTTTTTTCGTAATCACTTCTATCACTTGCCTCTTTCAGCGACACGTCGTAATAATAACTTCTCATATATATAGTTTCGGGAACTTCTATCATACTTAATAGTTCTTCTTTATATTCCCCAAACAATATTTCTATCAAACACAACTTGTCTGTTAATTGCCCTTCGCCTTTCTTTATGCGCAGAGAGCTATTTCTCATTCTGTTATAGTTTGCTAATTGCTGTTCGGTAAAACCCGTTGTGTCCATATTCATAACGAAATCGAAGATCTTTGTAAAATTGTTCTTCGTTTCAACCACGATTTTATCTCTAACGCCATTTACTTTGTTCGTGTCTATCTTTCCATCACCATTTTCATCTACAGCGTAGCCGTCTTTATATTCATAGAAAATATAACCTATAGGTAATAAAACTTGATGTTTCTCTATTTCTAAATCTCTTTCATTGCCTTCTAAATCAATAGCGTTAATCATATAATCGTTTTTCCAAACAGATTTTTTAGTGAAGTTTGTGCTTGGAAAATGTGGATATACGTTATTCAAATAATAAGGTGCTAGTTCTATTCCGTAAGTCGTTCTATCATAAACTTTATGGTCGGTTAAATTGTTTTCTCTATAATAATCATAGAAATCTTCTGAAACCATACCTAATAGATGGAAACTTGAACTCAAGTAATCAACAAACTGTTTTTCTAATATTTGCAACTGCGCAGAGTTTAATTGCGTTTCTTGATTATATAATTCGTGGAATTTTTTAGGCGTTATATTATATTCGATTATGTTTTCAGATTTACCTTCTTCGTTAACCACGGTTACTTCTTCGTATTGACCAAATCTGCAAACACCGGTTACCGTTAAAACGTATCTGCTTCCACCACCATTAAACGTGATATCTTTGCCTAACAAATCGTTTATATTTTGAACGTCAAACTCTTGCCCTGCATAAAAGAAGTCGTTATTTCTTATCATATTAAAGAAATAATCGCTAATCATTATTTCATTAGGTGCCTCAGGATATCTACTTCCTTCTGTGAAAGTATATCCGCATTCTTTTAGATACTCTTCGCCACAATCAGTAAAGCCTACTAATCCCCTGACAGGATAATATCTAAGTAGCGAATTTTGATAGGTTAGACCGCTTATTAAAAACTTTTCGCTCTTTGCAGTGTAACCATAAACGCTATCAAGGTTGTTTGAGTATGCACCAAAATCAATTATGCCCGCAAACTTAAGCCCTTCTTTATTTTGGTTTAATCGTGCCAAATCTTCATCACTAAATGCGCCGTCAAGTTGGGTGTTTATAATTTTATCTACCTTTTCACCTGTTTCAACGTCAAACTCTTCATTAACGTAATAGGCATTATATTTCTTTTCTATCACTATTTGTTTATAGTTAGAATTTTCAAGCGCCCTTATTATTGAATAGTCTGGGCTATACATCATAAACGACGACGCCACGCCAAAGAACAAAAAGGCTATAACTGAAAGCAATATAGTAAACGTTAGCCTTATCGGCTTAATTTTAATGCTATCCCACGCCATTTTTAAAGCGTTCTTTATAGGAAGGTTTGATTTTATAAACTTAACGTCCCCTTTTCCCGTTTCAACTACTTCACCTTTTTTAGTAGCCTTAAACTTCTTTAGCGAAGTTAAATCGCTGTCACTATGCTTTTCTTTAATCCCGTCCGTAAATTGTTTATCAGCCGTTATATAAGTCGAACAGCCTTTATCTTTCATCATAGTGGCTATTTGGCGAACGTCATCTTCGGTAACTGCTGACCAATCTCTAACTTTAATAGTGTTTTCACCAAGAATTATAACGTTTTCCTTAAACGTTTCTTCATCTTGATTTTCACTTCTGCTTAAGTCGGAAATAATCTTTCCGTCTGCAAGTTCAATAATTCTATCGCCATATTCTTCTGCAAACTCTCTATCGTGCGTAACCACAACAACTAGCCTTGTTTCGGACAATTTTTTAAGCGTGTCTAAAACTTGTTTGCCCGTTACAGAGTCAAGCGCACCCGTAGGTTCGTCTGCCATTATAATCTTTGGCTCTTTTATTAACGCACGAGCTATTGCAACCCTTTGCTTTTGTCCGCCAGAAAGAGTGTTTGGTTTTCTCTTTCCAACACCGCCAAGATCAACTAATTTTAATAGTTCTTCAACAACTTCTGCATTGTTTGGCTTTTGTTGTAATTGAAGGGCAAGCGCAATATTTTGCTCTATGGTAAATTCATTTAAGATATTAAACTCTTGAAACACAAAACCAACGCATGAGTTTCTATACCCGTCAAAATCGGAAACGGTAAAATCCTTACTACTTCTTCCATCAACGATTATTTCACCTTCCGTGGGGAAATCTAACCCACCTGCAAGGTTTAGTAAAGTCGATTTACCAGAACCGCTTTTTCCAAGCAAAAAAACCATACCTTTTTCTGGAAAATCTATGGAAACACCATCTAGCGCGTGAACGTCTATCCCGTCTTTCCCCTTATAGATTTTTACAAGGTTTTTTACTGCTAACATATTCCTCCTTAAAATTTGCGCTATTGCAAATTCTTTTGTATACTACTATATTTCTTTTAATTCTAATTTTCCATCTTCCAAAATGATATAACTATTTGGAGTGTCGTTTTTGGGAAGAGAAAGAGAGCCTGTGTTAGCCACTATCATATCCCCAACATTTTCTATAAATCCCGTGTGGAAATGCCCGTAAATTATTCCATCAAACTTTGTGCTTGGCAAATTATCTTTATTGTAAACGTGACCGTGCGTTAAAAGGAAAAACTTTCCCCCACTAACTAAAACGACGTCTTCAACAAAAGAAAATTTGGAAATCATTTTATCAACATCGCTGTCACAATTTCCCTTTATAACGATAAGTTTATCGGTGATAGAATTTAACACTTCTGCAACTTCCATAGGCGCATATTCTTTGGGCAATACGTTTCTTGGTCCGTGATTATAAACGTCGCCTAAAAGAATAAGTTTATCTGCCCCTTCTTTTTTTAATGCTTCTACAACTTTTTTTGCATAATACGCCGAGCCGTGCAAGTCAGACGCAATCAAAAACTTCATAATTTCTCCTTAATAATATCCAAAACTACTTCTCTAGCAAGCAAAAGTCCTGCCGTTGCCGGCACGAAAATCATACTTGGCGGGGCTTTTTTTCCGTCCGCCTTTAACTGCTCTTCGCTTTGGTTATATGCAACACTTTCTTCTGAATACACAGCCTTAACGTTAAATAGGTTGCGCTTTTTTAGTTCTCTTCGCATTACCCTTGCAAGTGGGCAACCACTAGTTTTTTCAACACAACCGACCTTTAATGCAGTTGGATCTAGTTTTCCACCCGTTCCCATGCAAGTAATAACGGGGATATTCGCTTTTTTTGCTCTCTCTATTATTTCTATTTTGGCGCTGACCGTGTCAATAGCATCTACAACGTAACTAACCCCATCAAAACTAACGGTGTCTGCGTTTTCGCTCAAATAAAATATTTTGTGCGTGACAATATTTGCGTTTGGATTAATTGACAAAAGTCTTTCCTTCATAACCGAAACCTTGTCCTTCCCAACGCTTTCTTTGGTGGCAATTATCTGCCTGTTTATATTGCTTTCATCAACCGTGTCACTATCTATTAGAATAATATTTCCAACACCCGATCGGCAAAGCGCCTCTGCAGTAAAACCACCAACGCCACCTATACCGAAAATTGCCACGGTTGAGTTTTTAAGCTTTATATAATTTTCTTCTCCCAAGAGAAGTTTTACTCTGTCAAACGAGTTCATTACAATAGATAAATACCTTTTTCAGCATTTTCTTTAATGCACTCTTCGCTCCACACCGAAGATTGCACTTCGCCTATATGCGCTTTATTCAAAAAGAACATACATAGTCTTGACTGACCTATTCCACCACCGATTGTCAATGGAAGAACGCCGTTTACAACGTCTTGGCAATAAGGGTTGTCTAGTTTGAACGTTTCACCTTTTGCTTTTAGTTGTTTTAACAAGCTCTTTTCGTCCACCCTTATTCCCATAGAAGATATTTCCATGGCAATACCCAAAACGTCGTACCACAAAAGGATATCGCCGTTTAGTTTCCAGTCGTCGTAGTCAGCCGCTCTGCCGTCGTGTGGCTTGCCGTCCTTTAACGGATAACCTATTTGATAAAGGAAAACTGCGCCACATTCTTTTGCAATCGCCTTTTCCCTTTCCTTTCTACTTAAATTAGGATATTTTTTCTCTAATTCCAAAGTAGAAATAAAGGTTATTTCGTTTGGCAATTTATGGGTTAGGCAAGGATATTTTTTATTTACGGCAACAGAAAGTTTTTTAAGTGCTTTATAAATGCTCTTAACCGTCTTTTTTAGATATGATAGTTTTCTATCTTCTCTTTTTATAATCTTTTCCCAGTCCCATTGGTCAACGTATACAGAGTGCAACGCATCCAAATCTTCGTCGCGACGAATTGCGTTCATATCCGTATAAAGCCCCGTTTCTGGCTCAAAACCATATTTTGCAAGCGCCATTCTCTTCCATTTAGCAAGAGATTGCACTATTTCCACCTCTTTACCCAAGGTTAAAACGTCAAAGCGAACTGCTCTTTCAAAACCGTTAAGGTTATCGTTTAATCCCGTTTCTGGCTGAACGAACAATGGCGCAGATACTCTGGTTAGTTTTAGCGCCTTTGCTAGTTCTCTTTCAAAGGTGTCTTTTATAAATTTTATAGCAACTTCCGTCTCTATGAGATTAAGTGCCGACTCATATTTCATTATTCAATTACTCCTTCGTAGAGTGGATATTTTTCAATGAGTTTTTTTACTTCTGCGCGAACGAAATCAAACGCTTCTTCTTTCTTGTTAATAATTTCAGTAATGAGTTCTGCAACCTTTTTGCAGTCGTCTTCCTTAAATCCACGGCTAGTGATACTTGGCGTACCGATACGAACACCACTAGTTACGAAAGCACTTCTCTTATCAAAAGGAATTGCGTTCTTGTTTACGGTGATATTAACTTCGTCAAGCATCTTTTCAAGTTCTTTACCCGTGATATCTTCTCTATCAGAAAGGTCTAAAAGCATCAAGTGATTGTCCGTTCCACTAGAAACTAGTTTAACGCCAAGTTCTAAAAATCTTTCGCTCATTGCTTTTGCGTTCTTTAAGATTTGTTCTTGATAAGCTTTGAATTCTGGTTTCAACGCTTCGCCAAACGCTGCAGCTTTTGCTGCGATAATATGCATTAAAGGACCGCCTTGAGTTCCTGGGAATACTGCTTTGTCAATAAGTTTAGCATATTCTTCTCTGCAGAGAATCATACCGCCTCTTGGTCCTCTTAATGTCTTGTGAGTGGTGGTGGTTACGAAATCTGCATAAGGAACTGGGCTTGGGTGCAATCCCGTTGCAACAAGCCCTGCAATGTGAGCAATGTCAACCATCATATAAGCGCCAACCTTGTCACAAATTTCTCTAATTCTCTTAAAATCTAAAATTCTAGGATATGCGCTTGCGCCACATACGAAGATTTTGGGTTTAACTTCTAAAACTTGTGCTTCCAAATCGTCGTAATCAATAGTACCACTTTCTTCTTTAACTCCGTAGCCTACTGAATTAAAGTATTTACCAGAAACGGTTACGGGACTTCCGTGCGTTAAGTGTCCACCGTGAGCAAGG
>JAZRMS010000061.1:0-4469 GCA_045647825.1 Christensenellaceae bacterium | reverse complement strand
AACTGGTTTATATCAACACAGAAGCAAAAGATAGAGAGCCAAATTTGACTTTTGGTTACTACAAATATAACAAATACGATTATACTTACACTAAATTAAGTAAAAACTTAGAAAAGGAGGTTAACGGAAAGTAATACTTTTCGTCTCCTGATATAGAAACTTAAGAGAATGGTTGGTGGCGACCATTCTTTTTTTTGTATCATAAATTGTTTTATCTTTTTTTAAATCTTTGCTTTTAAAAGCTGTTTTTAGCAAAAAAAGTAAAGATTTCCCAAAAAATTTTTATTTAAAATCTTGGGGAAAAGTTTGTAAAATTAGGACTTTTATTTTATAAAAAATGCTTAAAAATAATAAAAAACACCCGAAACGAGCAATTTTCAGGTGAAAAATATCCAACTCAATGGGACGATGAGGCAAAAAATAGTGAAAAAACTATAATTTTAAAGGCTTTTTAAGTTTGAACAAAACCCTAGGGGGATTTTGGGAACAAGTCTTTTTAAGTTTTTTAAGAAAAAAGGCAAGATTTATCTTTGTTTTTCTAATATTTTTAATCGTAAAATTTTTTGATTTTTTAGGTGGCTTTTTTAAATTTTCCCCAAGAAAAACCCCTATAATCAGCCTTAAAATCCCTTTAAAATAGTATTTACAACTAATTAAATTCTATTAAAGCCTTTGCCGTAAACTTCGTTTACTTCGCAAACTATTACAAACGCATCTTCGTCTAGATGTCTAATAATGTTTTTTAATGCAACAATTTGATTACTTTTAACACAAGTCATAATAACGTCTTTAGGTGTTTTAGTATACATTCCTTCACCTTCCAAAAGCGTTACTCCTCTTGGACTATGTGTAATTAGATATTCAGAAATTACTATTCCCTTTCTAGTTATTATGTAACAAAGTTTTGCCTTGCCAAAACCTAAAACGATAAGGTCGCTAACTTTTGCGCTAACAAAAATCAAAATTAGCGCGTATAAAATATTTTCCAAACTACTCAAGTAAAATGCGCCCAAAACCACAACCAAACCATCAAATATTGCAACGTGGGTTGCTATTGTTCCAAATGGTATAATTGACCTTGTTATGCGCCCTAACAGCTCAGTACCGCCACTTGAGGTTTCATATTTAATAAAAAGACCGATACCTATTCCCTGCAAAATACCGCCATATAAAGATGCCAAAATCTTGTCGTCTGTAACGGTGAAATCTTTAGGTAAAACAACATCCCAAAACGTTGTTGCTAGGCTTAAACAAAGAGTTGTTATTATGCACCTAATGATAAATTTTAGCCCCATAAGTCTAAAACCAAAAAACAAAATAGGCGCATTAATCAAAACAATAAACACACCTGTTGGCAGTCCGGTTAGTATATTAATTAGAGAAGCAGCACCAGAAACGCCACCACCTACTATCTTGTTTGGTATTAATAGAGCCTCTAGGCTTAGCGCATAAGACAAGCACCCTATCACCATAAAAAAGTATCTAACAAATTCTTTTTTTAAATTGTTTTTAGCAAGTACATCTATCATAATAAATCCTTTACGCTGTTTAATACAAAAGTAGGTTTAATATCGCTCTCATTATAATCTTTCATAGTTGCCTCACCACTCAAGACCAACAGAGTATCTACCCCTGCATTATAACCAGATGCAATATCAGTATATATTCTATCGCCAACAACAAGAGTTTCCTCTTTAGCAAAACCAGTTTTTTGCATTGCGCAAAAAACCATTTGTGGCTCTGGCTTACCAATAAATTTGGGCATTTTTCCCGTTGCTTTTTCAAGCCCAAAACACATAGAACCACAATCAGGAACGTATCCAAACTCTGTTGGACAACACCAGTCTGGGTTGGTCGCATAGTATGGCAAATCCTTTTTTAACATTTTACAGGTGTTAATCAATTTTTTGTGGGTTAATTCCGTATCAAAGCCAACGACAATTGCCTTTGCATCTTCGCAATACTTACTAACAACGTTAATCCCGCATTTTTTCAAGCCCTTAACTAGCGACTTTGTTCCTTGAACGTATACTTTTCCATCAATACCTTGTTCTTTTAAGGTTAAAGCCGTTGCTTCTATTGAAGTGAAAAAGTTTTCTTCCGTACATTCTATACCAAAGCTTTTTAGTTTTTTTACACGCTCTTTTACAGATTTTGATGAATTGTTTGTTATAAAAACGTACTTTCCACCTTCGCTTTTTATTTTTGACAAAAGTTCTTTCACTCCATCAAAAAGCACGTTGCCAAGATATAACGTTCCGTCCATATCGAACAAATACAATTTTTTTTCTTTTAATTTAGAATAATCTTTCCCTAAAATATCCAACATAATTAACTCCAATTAAATATTATTATATCATAATTGTTTTTTTGTGTAAACAAAAAATAAGGCGCTCACAACTTGCGAGCGCCAAATAATTATTTATTTTTTGGGGTGTATTTTGTGTGTAATAGTTCGTGTGCTTTATGCCCGCCAACTTCAAGGAAGAAATTGTCATATAAAGCAGTTACAGCCATATTTTCGTGACTCTTTCTCAAACTCTTATCACTATCCGTCTTATAAAGACCTTGAGCTCTCAATTGCTTATAGTCAATAGAAGAACGCGTGAATGCATCAACGAAAGGTTGACCTGCACCGTTTACACATCCACCGGGACAGCTCATAATTTCAATGAATTGATAATCTGCTTGTCCGTTTCTAACCATATCGCAAATTTTTGCCGCGTTTTTAAGACCACTAACAACAGCAACTTTTACCTTTAATCCCTTAACGTCGTATTCTGCCTCTTTTATACCTTCCATACCACGAACGTCTTTAAATTCAAGGTTGCCAAGTTCTTCACCTGTGATGGTTTCAACTGCAGTTCTTAAGGCAGCTTCCATAACACCACCTGATGCGCCGAAAATAACACCAGCACCGGTATATTCCTTAAAAGGTGCATCTGGAATATCTTCTTCAAGTTGAGCAAAGTGGATACCGTGTTCACGAATCATTCTAACAACTTCTTGAGTTGAAAGAACGTAATCAACTATTGGGTTTCCATCCTTATCCATAAACTTTTCACGGCGAGCCTCGTCCTTTTTAGCAGAACATGGCATTATTGCAACGTGAAGGTGTTTCTTTTCACCGGTATACATTGCTTTAACAGTAGATGCAAGCATTTGCATTGGTGAACGACAAGTTGAAATATTATCAAGCAAATCTGGATATTTATCTTCTGCAAATCTAATCCATGCAGGACAGCATGAAGTAAACATTGGAAGTTTGCCACCCTTGGTAATTCTATTTATTAACTCGTTAGATTCTTCCATAATGGTTAAATCTGCACCGATATTAGTATCGTATACTTTATCAAAGCCGATTTCTTTTAATGCAGTAACGAGCTTGCCCATAACGTTTTCGCCTTCGTTAAAGCCAAATTCAGTACCTAAACCAACTCTAACAGCAGGAGCAACTTGAACTGATACTTCAACTTCTGGATTGCCAAGTGCTTTCCAAACCAAATCTGCATCGTCGCGAATAGTGATTGCACCAGTAGGACAAACTGCAGCACATTGACCACAACCTACGCAAGGTGAATTAGCAATATCACCATCAAATGCAGTAGAAATCTTCATTTTAGAACCACGGAAAGCGTAATCAATTGCACCAACTGATTGAATTTCGTTACACATTCTAACGCACTTTCCGCAAAGAATACATTTGCTTGGTGTTCTTATAATGCAATTTGAAGAATTATCTGAAACTATAGAGCAAGAATTATTAGGGAATCTAACGTTTTCAATATTGAACTTATATGCAAATTCTTGTAATTTGCACTTTCCGCTCATATGACAAGTAGTGCAATCTCTGCAATGGTTTGCTAATAGAAGTTCAAGTATCATCTTTCTATATTTACGAAGTTTAGCCGTGTTTGTTTTAATAACCATTCCTTCTCTAGGTGGTGTTGAACAAGCAGCTTCAAATCCACCGCGTTCATTTTCAAACATACACATTCTGCATGCGCCGTAAATAGAAAGTTCTGGGTCGTAACAAAATGCTGGTATTTCAATACCAATTTTTCTAGCAAGTTCAAGAATATTTTTCTCGCCGTTAATTTCGGCTTTAATGCCGTCAATAATCATATATTCACTCATAATCTTAAACCTCCTTTATAGCCTTAAATGGGCAAGTTGAAACGCAAGCGCCACACTTGATACATACTTTTTGATCGATTTCAAACGGTTTTTTAATTTCGCCTTTAATTGCGCCAACAGGGCAATTTCTAGCACACTTTGAGCAACCTTTACAAAGTTCTGGATCAATAGTGATAGTCTTAAGTTTTTGACATGCACCTGCTGGGCATTTTTTATCGTAAATATGTGCTTCGTATTCATTTCTAAAATACTTGATTGTAGAAAGAACAGGACCTGCAGCAGTTTTTCCTAGACCGCAAAGAGCAGTTTTTGAAATGGTTTCGCCAAGTTCT
>JAZRMS010000060.1:0-2553 GCA_045647825.1 Christensenellaceae bacterium | reverse complement strand
AAGTTCTTCAATAATTTCTTTATAATTAGAGTCTTTGCAACTATCAATCATAACTAGCGTGTGCGTGTCAGATTGTCTTAAAAGATATTCTGCCTCGTGAATTTTATAAGCCGTGTTCACAGTTACAAGAGCTGCACCGATTTTTACCGATGCCCAAAAGGTTAAAAACCATTGAGGAACGTTAGTAGCCCAAATAGCAACGTGATGACCTGTCTCTACGCCCAAAGAAATGAGCGCTGCAGCAACCTTATCAACGTCCTCTCTAAATTCAGAATAAGTTCTTGTATAGTCAAGAGTGGTATACTTAAACGCATATTGATCAGGATACCTTTCAACCATTTCGTCAAGAACTTGTGAAAAAGTTAAATCTAAAACGTCAAACTTTTTCCAAGGATGAGTGCCGGTTTTTGCCCTATTATAATAAACGGGCTTTGCAGGTTCAGATTCAACGTTAGTGGTCAAATAACTCTTAAAATGAGTTAAAACTATATCAAAATCACAAACGTCATCCGATTCCATAACGCCAACGTATCCGTCATAGTTGAGTGAGCGAAGGGCGTTGATAAAATCTTTAACTGGCAATTCCCCATCACCGATTATAACGTTTTTATCATCTTTCTTGTCGCCCAAACGAACGTAGCCGATATAAGCGCCAAGCGTTTGAATAGTTTTATCTGCAGATTCGCCTGCATTAAAAAAGGTTTCTCTTATGTTCCAGCACACCTTTAACACAGCCGTGCCAAAGAAGTTTATTATTTCCAAAACTTTTTCGGTGCAAGCAAGTGGACCACTAGTTTCTATTAGCAAACTAACCCCGTTTTGCTCTGCAACCTTAATTGCCGGCAACAATATTCCCTTTAATTTTTCGTTTTGTGGAATTTTATCGAATTTAACTATTACAGCCTTGACTGATGCAAGCGCAGCAAATTCTATATATTCAACAATTTCTTTCCCGTCTTTTTCACTTTCAATAGCTTTTGGATAATTAAGAACGGAAACTGCTATATGTCTATTAACTAATTTTCTTTTAGCATCACCGGTAACCGACGCACGGAAAATACTATCGCTATGTTCTACTACTTCGCTTTTTGCATCAAACACTTCAACGCCATCGTATCCATAGTTTTTAACTATGTTACAAAGATGCAAAAAACTGTTTGATTTAACAAACTTGTCAGAAAAAGATAATTTCATATTATTCTCCTTCGTAAACAATTTTGTTCAAAGCGTTTATATAAGCACGAATACACGCGCCTACAATGTCGGTTGAAACACCGTTGCCTGGATATAGTTTTCCATCAGCACGCAAACGGATTATAGAAGATCCTACTGCGCCTCTACCCTTTGTAACTGCGTGAACTTGGAAATCATCTAATTCATAGTGATGTCCAATAACTTGTTCGATAGCGTGGAAAGCCGCGTCTATAGGACCATCACCCGTAGAAACACCGGTAATTTTTTCGCCATTCTTTTCCAAGGTAACGTTTGCCGTTGCAGGAATAATGTTTCCGCTGTTAACGACGTAGTTTACCAAATGGTAGGTTGATGGAACTTGCATAGCCGTGCTAGCAATTACTGCTTCCAACTCTTTTTGATCAATAGTTTCTTTTTTAGCCGTTAATTTTTTAATTTCTTCAAAAACCTTGCCGATATCAGAATCAGAAAGTTCATATCCTAACTGTTTAGAAATTTCAGCAACGTCTTTAATGGTTACAGAATCTGATATTTGACCATTATATTGTGGAGTTTCTTGAGTTTCTTCTTTATCTTGAAGAGTTCCACAAATTGCAGAAACGATAGATTTAACGTTAGTTGCATCAACGTTGCACTCTGCATCCAAACGGAATTTTTCACTTCTAAAAATATCAGACAAAACGTCCATTGAAAGATATTCGCCTATGGCAGAAGTTTTAACACCATCAGCACCAGCCTTAATAGCGCATACGGCAGATGCTGCAGCCATACTAAGCGCATTTGACGGTTGAACGAAAACTTTTATGTCGCAATTATCTTTTATTTCTTTAACGATTAAAGCATAATCTTCCGGCAAAGCAATGCCTGCATCATCACAAATAGTTATAGTTGATGCACCCAAAGCAGAAATTGACTTTGCAATGGATAGCAAAAATCCTTTTTCTGCCCTAAACGCATCTTGTGCAACAAACTCAACGTCGCCACACAAAGCAACTGCACTTTTAACCATTTCTTCTATTTTAGCAAGCATTAGTGGGGCTTTTAAGTGATAGAAATATTCCATTTGCGCAGTAGAAACAGGCAACTGAATTTGAATCCCACTCTTTTTTGCTTTGCTAACGCAGTCTTTTGCAACAGAAACGTCTTCCCCTACGGGAATTTTTACTACTGCATTTTTAACTGATTCTGCAATGGTGCGATATATAACTTCGTTTTCTTTTGAATTAGAAAATCCGGGTAATTCGATTGCATCTAAATTCGATAAATCTAGTTTTTCCGCAACGGTTAGTTTCTCTCTGAAAGTTAAACTAATCCCTTTCTCTTCAACTACTCTTAACGTTACGTCTGATACTGCAATCT
>JAZRMS010000059.1:0-1535 GCA_045647825.1 Christensenellaceae bacterium | reverse complement strand
GCACTAAACGGTAAGGCGCGTGTGATATAAGGTTGCTTTGAAGGAGTTACCTGCCTCGTTTCCACTTCGGCGGTCATTGTCAACGTCAGATGCACGGTTTTTTTGAAAATTTAGGCTTGGAGTTTTTCCAAGCCTTTTTTCTTTCACCTTTTCTTTTTTACAACGAAAAAAGCCAAGCGAAAATTTGCTTGGCTTTTAATTTTTTATATTATCTTCCTTCTTGCATTTCTTTAACGCTTTCTAATATTGCGTCTGCCATGTAAATTAACTGCTCGTCAGAAAGCCCGTATATTGGCAAGTGAGTAAATCTCTTATAGAACACTTCTTCACAATTAGGACATGATTTTGCAATACTTTCCACGTCGTAACCCATATCTTCTATAACCTTAAATCTATAAAGTGGTCCAAAGTGTGGGATATTCGTGACACCCTTTTCTTCTAGCTTTTTCTTTAACGTTTGAACGTCGCCACCAGCCTTTTCAGGGTCAATTTGCAATTGATACAAGTGGAAAGTAGGTTTAATATTTTCGTTTCCAATATCTTGTGGAATAATTGCAGGGTTTCCTTTTAGCCTTTCGTTAACAAGTTCAACGGCACGGCGACGGATTGCAATAATTTTATCGTTTCTTTCAACTTGAAGTTTTAAGCCTAGTCCTTGAATTTCGGTGGTTGAATAGTTTGAGGCAACGAAATTCTTTTCCTTACCCTTTATAGCAGTTATGTTATATAACCAGTCTTTTATAGGTGCGGTAAAATCAAGCCCCAAAAATCTTGCTCTTTTCATTTCTGTAGCAAATCCTTCCACGTTGGTAGTTACTATACCACCTTCGCCAAAAGACGTAACGTTTTTAACTTCGTGAAAACTAAAAGACGCAAAGTCGCCTATCGTTCCAAGTTTTCTTCCTTTATATTCCCCACCAAAAGCGTGAGCAGCATCTTCTAAAACGATAATGTTTTTTTCTTTTGCGATTTTTATAATCGGATCAAGGTCAACGGGATATCCACCGATATGCACGGGAACTATCATTTTAGTTTTATCTGTAATCTTTCTCTTTACGTCTTCCGGATCCATATTAAGCGTTTTTGGGTCAACGTCTGCAAACACAAGTTTTGCACCGTGCGCCAAAGGATATGCCATAGTTGCAACGAAAGTTATTGCAGGAACTATAACTTCGTCCCCTTCGCCTATCCCTGCGTATTTATAAGCAATTTCAAACCCTGCCGTTGCGTTGGTGACGAAAGTGCTTCCATTAGTGCCAAGATATTCATCAACAAGTTTTTCTGCTTGCTCAACACATCCACCCAAAGAAAGTTTTCCCGGTGGGGTTGAAATTTTATCTAATTTTGCTATCTTTGTTTTAATCTCTTCGATAAGCGCGTCGTATTCCTTGCCTTCACCACGCATTAAAAACTTTATCACTTCAACAGTATCGTTTACGTTATAGTTTTCGCCAACTGCAGGCTATGGAACTTTTGTTGCACCAGTATTATATCTAAAATCGGTAGTTTGTTTCATTTTTTTCACTCCTAATTCT
>JAZRMS010000058.1:0-3942 GCA_045647825.1 Christensenellaceae bacterium | reverse complement strand
TCATTGCCCGAAATTTTATTTTGGGTTGTAAAGCGTTCAAAATCTTCCCAAACGGTAATTAAATTATCGCACGATAAAAATTCGTTTTTATCTAAAGTCGGAGGCCAAGCGGTCTTAGGAAGACAAAATATCTCTCCAACTCCTTGGCTCACAGAACGACATGGCTACGATCCGACTTGATATTCATTGCCCGAAATTTTATTTTGGGTTGTAAAGCGTTCAAAATCTTCCCAAACGGTAATTAAATTATCGCACGATAAAAATTCGTTTTTATCTATAAATATTGATTTAACGGCAACGAAATTTTCTGTATCTACTAATTTTGAAAATTTAACCTTTTTCACTTCGTAACTTTTGAAATCATCAACGAATTTACACTCTGGTTGGTGAGTGAAAAAGTAATCTTGCATATTTTTTCTTATCATAAGCCTTTTTTCTCCTTTCCAAGATTAACTTTATTATATAATATTTGCCGTTTATTTTTCAATGCTTATATTTAACTATTTATTATGATTTTTTGACATTACAATTAATTTTAATAAAGGCTATGTCACAGAGAATGGTTGATTTATACCAAAATTATTTTGGTGGGTTAACGAGGAAAATGCAAGAAAGACAAGCGCTTTGTGAGGGCGCATACCCTAAGTGGTCTGTAACCGAACAAAACGCACAGTATTTCGCAGGATTTTTCCGTTAAAAATCAACCAAGTGATGTGACAGAGCCTTAATAAATAAAAAACCCGTTGCAACACCTTTTAGTATTGCAACGGGCAATATGTTTTTGTTTTTTTATTTTCTTAAATCTTTTAAGATTTCCAAACCTTTTTCAATAATGAGTTCTGCAGTTCCTGCCTTAAAGCCAGAAGAACGAGCCTCGTAGCCACCTTCGTCATAAGAGTCTTTCATTGGGAAATAACCTTCACTACCATTGGTTAAGCAACAAGGAAGAACGTATGACCAACCTTCTGCCTCTTTAAGACCTCTACCGATATTAGTAAATGGTTCGCCAGGAATACCAAAGAGTGCAACGTTGCCGATTGAAACTGCACCGAAAGGAAGCTTAAAGAAATCATCTGCATTCTCTAATCTAACCATTCTTGCAGCCTCTGCAACTACGGTGGTTAGCATCATTGCCTTAAATGGAATTTCATCATCTTTACCTGCATTATGAAGGTCGTTATATTTGTGTGCTAAAATAAGTTCTTCTTTAGTTGCCTTGTTTGCTGGGATATCAACAATGTTTAATGAATATTTGATATTGTCAACGTCAACGTATTCAACCTTATCATAAACTTGAAGAACCGCACCAGTAACAACGCGCGCAATATGTCTTGCGTGTCCATAACCACGAGAGCATCCGTCAAAGTCGTTGAACATATCGTTAAAGTCGCCAGCCTTTGGATGAACGTTAACGTGGTTAACGTCACCTTGTGCGCCATTAAAGAATATACACTTGGTATTGTCGATTGACTTTTCAACGAAAGTTCTAGTAAGTGCTGGCCAGTCGCCTGAAATAAGGTTGCCACCAACAACGTCTGGGTGGTTTGCAAAGTGAACTAAAACTACCGTGTCTGCATTTTCTCTATCAAAACGAAGAACTACAACTCTTTCATCAACGTCACCGATAGGTGCTAAAATATCAGGGTTGTTTACACCTGGGTTGGTTTTTGCCGTGCCGTCTTTCATGCGGAAACGACGAACGAAACTTACGTTTGGCGCTTTGCTTTCGCCTATACCCATTTTTGCAGGCTTTAAGTCCTCAATTGCGAATTGTGCAACGTCTGCAAACTTTCTAGCAAGCATATCTATATAGTTGTCATAAAGACTTTGTTCACCATTTTCAGGATTAAATCCACTTAGTCTTGGTCCTGTATGAGTGTGGGTTGCAGACATAAAAATTGCATCTGCCTCAACACCTGTTCTTTCGGTAACCGCCGCCTTAAATTTCGCTATAAAAGGCATGGTTATTCCGCAATGATCCAAACTCATAAGCAAAATCGTCTTTTCCCCAGATCTAATAGCCGTTGCGAGAACGTATAGATCGTCCAACACACCTTCGGCATGACGCTCCTTATAATAACCAGCGATTTCTATACCCATAGGGGGAGTAACTTGCAATCTTGCAAAACCTACTTGTAAATTATTTTTTGACATGGTTTTTTCCTCTTTTTTTTACTTATTTATAATTTATCACTATCACGATTTTTTGTCAACGAATTATTAATATTTAATCAATTTTATAGCCAAAGTTTGAATATCTATCTCTATAGTTTGCGATTGATGAAAGTTTTTGTCTTTTGCGCTATCCAACAAAAAGCGGTGATAAGGGTGTTTTTCAGACTGACACCAAGTGTCGTTATAAAATCTAGTAGCTCCTATCGGCCAAAAGCAAATTTTAGGTGCGATTTTTTTGTATAGTGTCGTTAGCGCACCGTACTGCTCTTCTCTACCTATGCACAATCCGTGATGTGCCACTTGCAAAATATCACTTTTTAATTGATAGGTAAACTACATTCTGCGCTAATAACCATTTCCTCTTTTGTTATCGGGTGAATAAACCTTAACTCTTTAGCGTGCAAAGTATAAGTCTGCCCTTCCACCTTTTCGCCATACAAACTATCGGCAAAAAGTGGCAAACCTACACTTGATAAATGCACCCTTATTTGATGTGTTCTGCCCGTATGAAGCCTTACGTCAATTATACTTTTTCCGTCACTTAACCTTTTTACTAACGTGCATTCTGACTTTGCATACTTGCCATCTTCAGCACACGTTCTTTTCATTGAGTTTGGGTTTGGGCGTTTTATCGGTTTTTCTATAATAAAGTGTTCGCTTTGCACCTTTCCAACAACTAGCGCAGAATAAGTTTTTTGCATTTTGCCTTCCTTTATCTGATCACCAAGCAGGCTTGCAGTATAAGCGTCTTTTGCAACAAGCACTATTCCCGAAGTATCCCTATCTAACCTATTTATTGCCCTATAAGTAAAATCTTGTGGCAAAAAATATCCACACACCACTTGATCTAATGCTATCATATTATTGTGCCGTGAAGAGTGCGTTAGCATCCCTTTGTGCTTGTTTACCGCTATTAAATATTCATCTTCGTATACAACGTCAAGTGGTGCTTTTATCGGCACTATATAAGGATTTGGCTCATCTTTTGGCAAAACAATTTTCACTTTGTCCCCAAAACCAATCTTTTCATTTGCATTTTTTAAAACTTCACCATTGATAAAAACGCCACCGAATTTAACCTTTTTTATTATCTCATCCGAAACGCCCTTTTTACTTAAAAAATCTAACGGCTTTATACTATTAAATTGTTTATCTACAACAAAAACAAACTCTTTCATATCAACATTATAGCATATAATGATGTTTTTTTCAATCGACTATGAAAGGTGAACAACAAAATATGCGATTGTTTTATCCCCCCACTCTAATTATCAATAGACGTTTTAATAAAACTGAAAATAATTTTTAGATATTAAAAACCATCGTTTCCTGTTGAATAACTTTCGTTTTTTGCACAACTTTTAAACTAAATTTATACCGATTTTTATACTTGTAAACTTTCTAACCTAACTCTAACGTTTTGGACATCTTCCACTTTTTTCAAGATTTTTTGTCGAAAAATAAAAACGTTTGATTAATTTTTCCTTTATAATTTTTAAAAAACGGGCTATAGAGCAGTTAAATCGCCCTATAGCCTTATTTTAGCCTTTTAATTTTTTAAGTACTTCTTTAGCGCCTTCGATAATAAGTTTATCTACGCCTGCTTTATATTCAGAAGTTTTTGCTTCATATCCGCCTTCATTAAAAGCGGAAAGAGTTGGAAAATAGCCGTTATATCCGTTAGTTAAAGCGCAAGGAAGAATATTGTCAAAACCCTTTTCCTTTTTAATTTCTACGCCTATTTCGGTAAACGGTTCGCCTGGCATT
>JAZRMS010000057.1:0-1587 GCA_045647825.1 Christensenellaceae bacterium | reverse complement strand
TCTAAACGAAAAGGGTATTCCTTGTTTTGGACCAACCAAAGAGGCTGCTATTATTGAAGGAAGCAAGATTTTTTCTAAAAACTTAATGAAAAAATATGGAATTCCAACGGCAGCATACGAAACCTTTTCTGATATGCAATCTGCGTTTGACTATCTTGAAAAACAAGATATGCCTATCGTTATAAAGGCAGACGGTTTGGCTCTTGGCAAAGGCGTTATTATTGCAGAAACGCTAGAAGATGCAAAGCAAGCAGTTAAGTCTATGATGGAAGACAAGGTGTTTGGTGCATCTGGTGCAAACGTTGTTATAGAAGAGTTTTTAACAGGTCCAGAAGTTTCCGTTCTTTCTTTCACTGATGGAAAAACTATGGTGCCAATGGTTTCTTCTATGGACCATAAGCGTGCTTTGGATGGCGATAAAGGCTTAAATACGGGTGGCATGGGCACTATTGCTCCAAACCCATATTATACCGAAAGCGTTGCAAAAGAGTGTATGGAAAAGATTTTCCTTCCCACAATGGATGCAATGAATAAGGAAGGCAGAACGTTTAAAGGGTGCTTGTATTTTGGTTTAATGCTTACACCAAAAGGACCAAAGGTTATTGAATATAACTGCCGTTTTGGCGACCCTGAAACTCAAGTTGTTTTGCCACTTCTTAAAACCGACTTGTTTGAAATTATGCAAGCGGTTGAAAAAGAAGAGCTTGACAAGATTAACGTTGAATTTAAAAACAAGTCTGCTTGTTGCGTTATAATGGCAAGTAAAGGCTATCCCGAAAGTTATGAAAAAGGTTTTGAAATCACTTTCAAAACCAGCAGAAAGAACGTTTTCGTTGCAGGTGCTAAACTAGAAGACGGAAAACTTTTAACTAACGGTGGTAGAGTGCTTGGTGTTACTGCAACAGCAAAAACTTTAAGTAAAGCCATTGACAAGGCTTATAAAAAATCGTCAAAAATACATTTCGCAAACGCTTATAAGAGAAACGATATAGGAACGCGTGCTTTGAAAGCGTATGGGGAGATAAAATAATGGTATATAGAATTTACGTTGCAAAGAAACCCGAATTTAGTTTAGAGGCAAACGCACTAAAAAGCGAAGTTGAAAATCTCTTAAAAATTAACGGGATAGAAGAACTTAAAGTAATCAATCGTTACGACGTTGAGGACATTGAAAAGTCACTTTTTGACAAGTGTGTAAACTCGGTTTTTTCAGAACCACAGATTGACGACACTTTCACTTCTCTTCCAAAGGCAGACTACGTTTTTGCAGTAGAGCCACTCCCAGGTCAGTTTGACCAAAGGGCTGACTCGGCTGCTCAATGCGTTCAATTATTCTCGGCTGGCACACGTCCAATTGTAAAAACTGCAAAAGTTTATGCAATTTGTGGTAAACTTTCTAGCGAAGAATTAGACGCTATTAAAAAATACGTTATCAACCCTGTTGAATGTAGAGAAGCTGACCTTGCTAAAAAGGATACGCTTGCTACTACTTATGACCTTCCTGAAAGCGTTGAAATTTTAAACGGCTTTAACGCTCTTGATGAAAAGGGGCTTAGCGAATTCTTAAAAGAAATGGGACTTGCTATG
>JAZRMS010000056.1:0-3344 GCA_045647825.1 Christensenellaceae bacterium | reverse complement strand
GATGGTGCAATTGGTAAACTTATCACGTTAGACCAAACGGAAAACGTAGGATTTTGGCATCAAGCGCACTCATTTGTAAGGGGTAATTGGAGAAATAGAGAAGAAACAACTCCTATGATTATGGCAAAGTGTTGTCACGATCTCGATTTGATACAGTATTTCATTGGCGATCGTTGCAAATCGGTTGCGTCAATGGGCTCGCTTTCTTATTTTAAATGCGAAAATAAACCAGAAGGCGCTGCAGACAGATGTATTGACTGTAAGTATAGAAACGAATGTAAATTTAGCGCTTACACAATATATTTAGAGAATTGGAAAAAGGGTGGATGCAAAGACACGATACCTTACATTTTAGTAACGGATATACTTCCAATTACCGAAGAAGCTATGATAACTTCGCTTAAAGAAAGCAAATATGGAAGATGTGTTTTTGCTTGCGACAATAACGTTGTTGATAATCAAACACTTATCATGCAGTTTGAAAACGGTATTACTGCAACGCTTAAAATGGAAGGCTTTACTTATAGGGGCGGTAGAGATTTTAGATTCTTCGGCACGGAAGGCGAAATCGAAGTGTTTGAAGAAGAAGATAGAATTATTCTTCGCAGATATTTAGAAGCTCCAATCGAATGGAAGATAAGCGAACTTAACGACGATCTCGGTGGCCAAGGCGCAGGATTACACGGTGGTGGCGACCAAAGAATGTTCGACGCTTTATATAACATATATTTTGAAGATAAATTTAATGCAAGTTCATCAATTGAATGCTCGGTAGAAAGCCATTATATGGCGCTCGCTGCTGAAGAGTCTAGGTTAAACGGCGGTAAATTGGTTGAAATTGCCAACTATAGAAAATAAAGGAGAAGGGGAATTGAAAATTCTTAAAAACTTGTTGGCTTGCGTTATGGTAGCAAGCACGATATTTGCATTTGCAAACGTAAAAGCACAAGCAGAAGAGTCTTTTGACATGGTTTATGAGGCGGAAATAACCAAAATAAACAACGAGAATGGCGTATCGACTCCTAATTCGTTCGTTATGTATTTAAGCGAAACTGATTATATGACGGCGGACGATTGGAGTGAGGAAGAGCAAAACTACAAATGGTATAATGCAGAAGATGGTTTAGCAGAATATGAAAACGTTGACCTTCTCGAAAACAACCTTTGTAACTTCCCACTTAATAAAAATCTCGATGAATTAAACTTTGAGCAAAAGATTTTTATCAATGGCGTTACTTTAGCGCAATTTAAGGTTGAAAATCCATATTATTTTATCGGTAATATGCGCCAAAGAATAGACACTCTTGCAATTTGCTTTACAAACCCTGTTTTAGTGGACGGCACTATCATAGAGATTTTAGAAGGTTGCCAATTTCCAACTTTGTCAAGGGCTTGTAAAGACGGGGCTATAACTTCTTGCATAGAAGTTGGCGAAACTGTTAAATACGAGCGTAAAGACGGTGTTTGGGTAACTTATTTTGAAGGATATAGAGAAGGCGTTGAATACGATGGCGACGAAGCATCTTTCAAACTCTCATACGAAACTAAGTATAAAAACCACAATGCAGTGCCTTTAACAACTTATTCAGACGCTTTCATTGTTTATGGGGATAAGTTAGCAGGTGGTGTATATAAGGGATTGGCTTTAGCATCAGGCTCTAATACTTTAAAAGGATATATAACCGTTTTAAGATTTGTAAATCCTATTGATATTAACGAGTATGAGACTATTAATTTAAGGCTTTACACAAACCATGCAAGAACAATCAATTCGTATAACGACAACAACGTTACCGAGTCAACTTTAGGTTCTGCATTAGAATCTTTTGCTTTAGACGGCGCAGTTCATACAACTATAAGTTTAACAAGTTCCCTTTATGCAGATGCAGACGGCAAGGTTAGAACGATAGTTTTCAAATTCAACGAAGACGGTGAGCCTTTTGTAAATTCAGACGGCGAAGAAGTTTACGACGAAAACGACAATTTGGTAAGAGACCAATTATTCTTTGTTTCTTTCAATCTCGTTAAAGAAAAATCTTCTGACCTTTTAACAAAGGATTCTCTCATCATTATAGAAAACGACGACTCTTTCGACGTTTCATTTAGATTTAATAAAAATTGTGAGAGTTGGGGCGAATCTTTAAACCTTTCTAAGGTTGTATTAAACGGTTTACCACTTTCAAAAGTGCTTTCAGAGTGTAAAACTGCAGTTGCTAAGTGGGAAAAAGTTGGCGCAATGTGCCAAGTTGTGGTAACTATTCCTAAATCATATACGGGTAAAGCTCAAATTAAAAATGCAGGAAAAGGCTATTGGGGCAATAGCATGGGTGTATTGAAAGGGCTTAAATATCCTGATGGTAGTGAGATTGATAAAAATTATACCTGTCACATTTATGCTGCAGAAAGAATTCTTGATAGTAGCTTTGATGCAGATTTAGAAAAAACAACCGTTTTAGGTGTTTCTTATAGGTATGATGCAGGCTCTAATAACTTACGTTTCTCAATTCGTTTTGATAAAAAGATAACTTCTGCAAACTATTATCACGCTTGTGAAATAGAGCGTTGGAGAGAGACTGACCTTTTTAATTCAAGCTCTTTATATTATGATAAAGGAATGTCAAACGTTTTCGTTAAGAGCGGTTTTAAATCTTCACTTCTCGATTGCGTAATAATAAACGGAAAATCTATCGGCGATTGGCACGCATACGAGGCTACTAATTATACTAACGTTCAAACACATTATGGAGCATCTGGCTTAGAGTATATGGACGTTGTGTTCGAATCACACAGTGCGTTGACTTATAACCCAATAGCAGAGATGGTTAATAATGGTAGTGGAATAACGATAGAAATTAAAGACGGCTTGAGATTTATGACAAATTGTCAAGTTAAAAAGACACAAACCTTTATTTTAAACGACGGCAGCTTTAGCGAAGTTGTTCCAAATAGAGAAATACACGTATATTACGACGGTTCAGAAGTTCAAAACGGCTCAACCGTTACTGTAAAAACTGCAGTTTGTCCAACAAGTATCTTGGTAATTAACGCTACAAACTATCAAGTTTCACACGTTACAACAGATAAGACAACTGTATTTACTATAACCTACGGCGACGGACAAGTATTTACGTTTACTGTAATTGAAGATTCCGTTGCAAAACCAACTACTAAACCAACAACAAATACCGAAACAAAGAAAAAAGGTTGTAAATCTGCAGTTGAGTTGCCAATAGTTGGCATAACGATGATTTTACTTGCTTCGGCAATTGTGTTAAAGGAGAGAAGAAGTCATGAATAAGAGAATTACAAGAAATATTTTTGCAGGTCTTTTAGCTTGTACAATC
>JAZRMS010000055.1:0-7163 GCA_045647825.1 Christensenellaceae bacterium | reverse complement strand
TGTTATGCACATATCAACGCAAATCAAATTGATACAATTATAAAACAAAACTTGTAATATTGCAAGCATTAATAAAAAAAACTAAAAAAAATAAAAAATGCTTGACAATTACAAAGTTGTTAGTTTATAATATCTATGCGTAAAAGTCGTGTTTTGCGCATAGATAAATATATATCCCCTATTCTATATAAATTAGAAAATGCCGTGATTTTTTACTAAAAGCAAAATGATTTCCCCTATTATTTAGATTATAATTTTTAAATAATACTTTACTTTTTACTTATTTGGGTTTATAATTATGCTATGAAGAAAAATGCGGATTATTTTAGAGAGCGAGAAATTGCTTGTATTGAAAGATTAGAAGGAATTATTGATGCGCTACCCTATTACGTTAGGGACTTTTTTGTTGGCGTTGAATTAAGAACTTCTCCCCTTACTAGACTTAATTATGGATATGATTTAAGGGTGTTTTTTGACTTTTTAACCAAAAAAGTTTTTAGAGGTAGAGAATTAGATCAAATAAGACTTTCTGATTTAGCCATGCTTGAGGCTTCTGATATTGAATATTTTCTTAGTTATCTTAGTAATTATGAAATAAATGGAAAAAAAGAACGTTGTACTGAAACCGGAAAGGCTAGAAAACTCTCTACCCTACGCGCGTTTTATAAATACTTTTTTAATAAAAGCCAGTTACCCGCTAACACGCCTACGAAAGTAACTATGCCCAAAATTCACGAAAAAGAGATAATTAGGCTTGATTCTAACGAAAAAGTTGATGAAATTGGCGATATGCTATATACTGTTGAAACCGGTTATGGGCTAAATAAACGCCAACTTGCATTTCACAACGCAACAAAACTTCGTGATACTGCTATCGTTACCCTATTTTTGGGGACTGGAATTCGTATTAGCGAACTTGTTGGGTTAAATATTGAAGATATCGATTTTAATACTAATAGTTTTGTAGTTACAAGAAAAGGTGGAAATCGTGCAGTTTTATACTTTAATAAAGAAGTTGCTTCTGCATTAAAAATTTACGTTGATTCGGCAAGAAAAAATCAAGTTGACGACAATGAACCTGCCCTATTTTTATCTTTACAAAACAAGAGAATTAGTACTAGAACTGTTCAAGAATTAGTAAAAAAATACGCTAGAATCGCTTCCCCATTAAAAAAAATAACCCCTCATAAATTGAGAAGTACTTTTGGCACGAATTTATATAAAAATACAGGCGATATTTACGTTGTAGCCGACTGTTTGGGACATAAAGACGTAAATACTACCAAAAAACATTACGCGGCTATAACCGAAGATATAAGAAAAAAAGCCGCAACTGCAATAACATTAAAAAAGGACGACTAAAAAGTGGAGATTTTTTCTCCACTTTAATTATTTTCGTCGGTAATGATTTTTGTTATTTTAATAATCTTATAGTTTTTATCTATTTCGATACATTTTCCACAACTATCGCAAGTTTTGTTTGGGTCTAAATCACAGCGATCGCATTCGCCACAGTTGATACATTCCCTATCGTATAATTCACATTGTTTTTTATTCATAATTCACCTCAAATAAAAACGAACAAATGTTTGACAAAATAATATTTATATGTTATTATTAAAACATGAAACGTACAGAAGAAAAAATTAATCAAGTATACAATTTCACACTTAACTACGTTAGCGAAAACGGTTTTCCACCATCTGTTAGAGAAATTTGCGACAAATGCTCAATAAAATCAACAGCATCTGCATATTCTTACATAGAAAAACTTCGTTCACGCGGTTTAATAGAAAAATCGCCACTAAAGAAACGTGCTATAACGCTAACACAAAACCAAACAGCATTTAAGAGTGTTCCCCTTGTTGGAACAATTCGTGCAGGTCAACCCATCTTTGCCGTTGAAAATTTGGAAGGCTATTACCCTATTCCAGAAGAATTTTCTACAGGTGGCACGGAATTCGCGCTAAAAGTCAAAGGTGACAGCATGATTAATGCTGGTATTTATGAGAACGATATCGTTATTGTTAATCAACAAAATACTGCAAACAACGGCGAAATCGTTGTTGCTCTTGTTGATGACAGCGCAACGGTTAAACGTTTGATTATTAAAGACAATAAAATAATTCTTCATCCAGAAAACGACAATATGCAAGATATGTATTTTGAGGACGTGATTATTTTAGGTGTTGTTAAGGGATTAATGAGAAAATTTTAATTAAAAGCGACTATTTTTAGTCGCTTTTTTATTATATATTAAGATTTTTTAGCGCGATTTTTAAGTGTTCGTAGGTTAAGCCACCTTGCATATAAGCAATATATGGTGGTTTTATAGGCGCATCTGCAGATAGTTCTATTGATGATCCTTGAACGAAACAACCTGCCGCCATAATAACTTGATCTTCATATCCTGGCATTTCCCAAGGTAATGCGTCTACAAAGCTATCTATGGGCGAATTTTTTTGTATGCATTGAATAAAAGAGATTAAATCTTTTTCATTGCCAAATTCTATGGCAGTAATTATATCACCAGGTTCTTCGTTTAATTCTGGCGACACCTTATATCCTTTTTCGCTTAATACGTTTCTAAAGAGCAATGAGCCCTTTTTTGCTTGTAAAACAACGTGAGGGGCTAAAAATAGACCTTGGAAGAAATATTGATATCCTGCAGAGTAAGAGCCAACTTCACCGCCTATTGATGGCGCTGTCAATCGATTTTGAACCATTTCAACGTATTTTGCTTTTCCTACAACGTATCCACCTGTTGGCGCAATTCCACCGCCGATATTTTTTATCATAGAGCCAGCCATAAGGTCAACGCCAACCTCAGTTGCCTCTTGTTTTTCTATAAATTCACCATAGCAGTTATCGAGCATTATACACCCGTCAAAACCGAGTTCTCTAATAAAATCTACTATTTCTTTTATTTCATAAATTCTTAAAGCATTTCTCCACTCATAACCTCTTGAGCGTTGCAAATACACCATTTTCGGCTGTTTTTTACTAAAATATTCTCTTATTGATAGCTTATCGATTTTTCCATCAACCAAATTAATCGCAGTAAAATTAATGCCGTAATCTTTTAACGAGCCGTTACCCTCTCCTTTAATAACGTCTTGTAACGTGTCGTATGGTTGCCCTGTAATACAAACAAAGTCGTCATTTGGCCTTAAAACGCCGTAAAGACATAAGCTTAAAGCATGAGTACCAGAAACGATATTTGGCGAACAAATTGCAGATTCGGCCTTAAAAACGTCGGCTAAAATTGCGTTTAGAGTATCTCTACCTTCGTCGCCATAGCCGTATCCAGTCGTTCCGCTAAAATGACGTAGTGCTAAACGATTTTTCTTAAACGCATTTAATACTTTTTCTTGATTATAAAGCGCTACATCTTCATATTCTTTGTATTGCTTTGTCAATTTTTCTTCGCATTTGTTAATAAAGTCAATATCTATCATAATTCACCAACTATTTTTTTTGCCATTTCGTTTATGTTGTTTGGTTCTAACCATTTTAATTCGGGCAATCGTTTAAAGAAAGTGATTTGCCTTTTTGCATAGTGTCTAGTATTTAATTTAATAGTTTCAACAAGTTCTTCTTTTGTTAAGTTGCCATCTAAATATTCCAAGACTTCTTTATATCCTATTCCTTGCATACATTGAAATTCTTTTTTTACACCATTATTAATAAGCGCTTTAATTTCATCAATAAGCCCGTTGTTGATCATAATATCAACTCTTTCGTTAATCCTAGAATAAAGGGTTTCTCGTGGGAAATTTATCGCGTATGCATTATAATCGTATTTTGGAATAAATTCATCTTTAATTTCAGACTTTTTGTTTCCATTTTCACAAATTTCAATCGCTCTAATTACTCTCTTTACGTCGTTGAAGTGTAATTTTTCTGCGCTTAGTGGGTCTTTTTCTTTAAGAATATTATAAACGTATTCATTGCCGTGAACCGATGCAAGGTATTTATATTTTTCTCTTGCTTCTAAATTTGCACTACCATTTCCATAAGATAAATCGTATAAGATAGAATTTATATAAAACCCTGTTCCACCGCAAATTATAGGAATTTTACCTTCTTTATGAAGTCTTTCTATAATCGGTGTTGCAATGTTTTTATAATCACTTACGGAAAAATTATCTTTTGGCTCAACAACGTCTATAAGATGATGCTTAACACCTTGCATTTCATCTATATTTGGCTTTGCAGTTCCTATATCAAGTCCCTTGTAAATATACATAGAATCGGCAGAAATAACCTCACTATTTAAGAGTTTTGCACATTCTACCGCAAGAGCAGTTTTTCCAGACGCAGTTGCACCACAAATTATTATAATTTTGTTTTTTACACTATTCTTTTGAACCATTTATCAATTTCCGTTCTAGTTATTTTTATTGCAACAGGTCTGCCGTGTGGACATTTTAAGCCAAGATTATTTTTTAATACGTCGGTTAACGTTTTAAGTTCAAGTTCGCTCAATTTATCCCCTGATTTTATTGCAGATTTACAAGCTTTTTGAGCAAGTTTTTCAAATAAAACGTCAGTAATTTCAATGCTTTTTAACGTTTCCATTTCAGATAATATTAGAGAAAAGAACTTTCCTATATTCATTTCAGACAAAAACGTTGGGACTGAAGAAACCTTAAATGCATTTGCGCCAAAATCTTCAATTTGAATTCCCATTTTTGCTAAAAAATCGATTTTAGATTGCAAAAAATCATATTCTAAATTGTTTACGTTTAATACGTATGGTAACAACAATGGTTGGGTTAAAATTTCACCATTATTAAAACTATTTAGTAGTTTATCAAATAAAATTCGTTCATGAGCAGCGTGTTGATCTATAAAATAAAGATCTTGACCATCTTCTAAAATCAAAAAAGTATTAAGCGCTTGTCCTATTAACTTTAATTCTCTTTCAATCTTAATAGTGTCTTGCTCAACAACTTCGCTAGCAAGTTTTTTCTTTTGTTCAAGTTTTTCTAAAAATGCTTTATTTTCAGCAAAAATATCAACGACTTCTTCTTTTTGGTTTTCAATATTTTCTTTTATAGGTATACCCTTTGCGCCACTATCATTAAATACAACAGGTTCGTAATTTTTGCTTTGATGAGAAATTTTAACGTCGTAAAGGTCTTTATTTGATAAATTTTGTGTAACATTTTTATCAATAAAAACATTATTGATTTCCTTGCTTTTTTCTTCTTTAATAATGTTTAATACTTCGCTACTTCCATCTAAAACTTTAGAAACTACAGAATAAAGTGTTCCATAAACTATTTGGTTGTTTGAAAAACGAACGTCAAGCTTATTTGGGTGAACGTTAACGTCTACTATTTCAGTTGGCAAATTAACGTTAAGCACAAAAAACGGATATTGCCTTTTCATCATATACGTTGAATATGCGTTGTTAATAGCAGAAGAAACCGTTTGATTTACGATATATCTTCCATTAACGAAAACCGTTTGATAAGATCTATTCCCCTTTGTGAAATGATGCTTTCCTAAATACCCGCTTATAGTAACACCGTGGCGTTCAGTATCAACCTTAAAACATTCATTTATAACGTCAACACCATACACTGAGGCCATGGCAGATTCGAAACCATCACCATAAGATTGATAAATAGTTTTTCCATCTGCAACGTATTTAAAAGCAACGGAAGGGTTTCCTAGAATAAATCTAGCAATAGTGGCCGTTATTTCACCTTCTTCAGAACGTTCTGATTTTAGAAACTTTTCGCGAACAGGTGTGTTATAAAAAAGGTTATTTACAATAATTTCCGTTCCATCGTTGCAACCGAAATCTTCAACTTCTTGAGTATCTCCACCATTAGAAGATATTTTAGCACCGAAATCTTGTGTTTTAGGCTTTGAAAGTATGGTTATTTTAGATACTGATGCAATACTAGCAAGCGCTTCACCCCTAAACCCCAAAGTTAAAATGTTATCAAGGTCACTTAATTTTGATATTTTACTTGTAGCGTGTGGAAGAAGCGCTTTTTTAAGTTGCGATTTTTCTATACCATGACCATTATCTATAATTTTTATTGTAGAAATACCGCCATTTTCAATCTCAATTTGGATTTTATTAGCCTTTGCATCAATTGAGTTTTCAACTAATTCCTTAACAACGGATGCAGGTCTTTCTACAACTTCCCCAGCTGCAATTCTATTAAAAATTTTACTACTTAATACGTTAATTTCACTCATAATTAATTACTTATTTGAAAGTTTTTCTTTTAAGTCGTTTAAGACGTTAAACGCTTGCATTGGCGACAAATTATTAATATCAATATCTTTAATTATTCGCTCTATTTCTGAATAATTTTGCTTATTTTCTACGGTCGTATTACTATTATTCGTCTGTTTTGTTAATCCTTTCTTTTCAAGGCTTTTAAGAATTTGTCTTGCGCGTTCGGTAACGTTTTTGCTTACACCTGCAAGCTCTGCAACTTCAATACCAAAACTCTTATTAGTGCCACCACGCATTATTTTTCTTAAGAAAACAATTCCGTTAGGCATTTCTTTAACGGTTACTTTATAGTTCTTAACAGCATCCATCACACCCTCTAATTCAGTAAGTTCGTGATAATGCGTTGCAAACATTGTTTTTGCTTGTATGTTTTTGGTAATATATTCAACTACAGCCCAAGCAATACTTAATCCATCATATGTGCTTGTGCCTCTTCCAACTTCATCTAAAATAAGTAAACTTTTATTTGTGGCATTATGAATTATGTTGGCAATTTCTGTCATTTCAACCATAAAAGTACTTTGGTCGGAAATCAAATTGTCGCTAGCACCTATTCTAGTAAAAATCTTGTCTGTTAAAGGGATTTCAGCGCTTGTAGCAGGCACGAATGAACCGATATGTGCCATAATGGTTATTAGGGCAATTTGGCGCATATAGGTACTTTTACCAGCCATATTTGGTCCGGTTAAAATCATTGTTCTATTTTCAGCATTATCAAGTAAACAATCGTTTGGAACAAACCTTTGTTTTGAAATCGCTTCTACAACCGGATGTCTTCCGTCAACAATATTAAGTTTTCCGTTAGACTCTAGTATTTGTGGTTTAACGTAAGAATTTTCTCTTGCAACAGTTGCTAATGAAAGCAAAACGTCTAGAGTAGCAATAGCGTCTGCAACCG